>CAIXQT010000205.1 GCA_903921665.1 uncultured Opitutia bacterium | reverse complement strand
GACGATGTTGGGGCGGATGAGCAGGGCCCCGACGACCGGGGTGTCCTCGGAGCCGTAGGCGTCCTCGAGCCAGTGCACGACGCCGGCGGCGAAATCGGCGAGGATCACGACGCCGAGGGCTTGGGCGAGGAGGGAGAGCAGATTCATAACGTGAATATGATACCCCCGGAGGCGGCCGGACCGTTAATCGATAAACCTGATAAGGGGTATCGGCCGGGCGGGGTCAGGGGTTGCCTTGGCTCCGGGATCGGCGACCATAGGCCTCGCCCCGGTCATGAACGTCCATCACCTCGAGCTGTTCTACTATGTGGCCAAGCACCAGGGAATCAGCGCCGCCGTGCGGCACATCCCTTACGGGATCCAACAGCCGGCCGTCAGCGGTCAGATGTCCGCGTTGGAGTCCAATCTCGGCGTACGGCTTTTTCAGCGCACGCCGTTCCGACTGACCGCCCCCGGCCGGAAGCTCTTCGCGCAGATCGAACCCTTCTTCGCCGGGCTGGACGGACTCGAGGCGCAGTTGCGCGACGCCGACCGGCCGGAACTGCGGCTCGGCGCGTCGGAACTCGTCCTCCGTCTGCACATCCCGACCGTCACGCACCGCCTGCGGTCGCGTCACCCGAAGCTCCAGCTCAGCCTCACGCCTGGGTATCAGATCCAGTTCGAGACCTGGCTGCGCGAAGGCGTCATCGATCTCGCCATCGTGCCCATCGAAACCAAGACCGTGGGCCGCCAGAGCCAGTTGCGTCTCGTGCGTGTGCCGCTCGTCCTGCTCGTCCCGAAGAAGTCGCCGTGGAAGCGCGCGGCCGACCTCTGGAAGCAGAAGAAACTATCGCTTCCGCTCATCGCCTTGCCGCCGGACTCGAGCGTCACCCGCAGCTTCTTCCGCGACCTGCGCCGGCTGGGAGTGACCTGGTCGCAGACCAAGGAAGCCGCCTCCATGGAGATGGTCACCAGTTATGTCGCCACCGGCGAAGGCCTCGGCGTGAACCTCGCCATCGCGGACGCCATCGCCGATCCCGGCATCCGGGTGCTGCCCCTCGACGGCTTCGCGCCGATGGAGATCGGCCTGCGTTGGACCGGCGAACTGACGCCGCTCCTGCGCGACACCATCCTTGAGCTGAAGAAGTATGCGCGGGAGACCTGGCCCGAGTGGGCGATCGATGAACCCTTGCCCGAGCCCAAGAAGCCCGGGCGGCGGAAGGCCTGACTCAGCGCTTCGCGAGCGCCTGTGTGATCGCCACGCAGGCTAGCGCGGCGTTCTCGGCGCGGAGGACCGTGGGGCCCAGCACCACCGGACGGAAACCCGCGGCGCGGGCGGCGGCGTATTCTTCCGAGGTCAGGTCGCCTTCGGGGCCGATGAGCCAGGTGACTTTCGAGGCTTTCGTGAAATCCAGGTGCGCGACCGGTTCGGCATCGAACTCGAGCGAGCCGGTGAGGCGTAGTTCGCCGTCCACCAAGGCCGGCAGGCGTTCGATCCATTCGCGGAAACGGACCGGGGCGGCGATCTCCGCGCGCCACGGGTGGCCGGACTGCTTGCAGGCTTCGACGGCCTGCTGCTGCCAGCGTTCGCGGCGGGTGCGGGCGCGGTCGGCGTCGAGCTTCACTTCGCAACGCGCGGTCTCGAGCGGGATGACGCCGGCGGCGCCGGCTTCGCAGCAGATGCGCACCAAGTCGTCCATCGTACCGCCCTTGGGCATGCCTTGGGCGACGGTGATCGCAGGTGAGAGCGGGTCGGCCGTGCGCGCGCGGATGACTTCGACCATCGCGCCGTCGCCGTCGGCCGAAGCGAGCTTGCCTTCGACCACCAGACCTTCGCCATCGAGGAGCACGACCGCGTCGCCGCGGCGGGCGCGGAGGCT
>CAIXQT010000204.1 GCA_903921665.1 uncultured Opitutia bacterium | reverse complement strand
CTTGTCGCCTTCGAACAGATCCGTCGAGTAGCCCATACCCATATCCAGCTGGAAGTAAGGCATGTTGACCGCGTCGAAGTTCATGATGATGGCATCTTCGCCCTTCTCGGTGAACCCATCACGATGCGCAACGCCGGCACCGAGGCCCATCCGGAGATAGGTCTTCGAATCAGGGGTGCGGAACACGTTCGTGTCGTAACCCAACTCGACGCCGGTCCGGAAAGCCTTCGGCTTGCCGGATGCCGGACGGGTCGTGAAGTCCATGTCCACCTGGCGCGTGTGCGTCACGTCATAGTTCGAGTAGAAGGCCACGAAGCTGACCGTTGAGTCATCGCCCGTGGCCGCGGTGTAAAGACCGAGGTCATAGGCCGTCGCCGAGGTCTTATCGCGGTTATACTCATGCTTGGCCTCGGACTGCGACATACCGAACGCCAGGCCCATGACCCAGTCCTGATCACGGATGAGGTCGATACCGGCGGCGACGCCTCCGAGTTGGTAATCGTAGCCCCAGTTGCCTGACCCCTGGCGGGCCTGGATCGTCTGGGCATAGCCTTCGACCCAGGTGTTATCCTGGGCGCCGGAAACGGCCTCATCGAGATTGTCCTTGGAGCTCAGGAACGAATTCTGAGTCACGCCACGGGCCGAAGACGGACCACGGGCCAGCAGACGGGCATACGGGTCGCCCGCGATCGAGTGCACGAACATCGACTGGGTGCGACCCATGATGCTCGGGAGGCTCGAGATCGTCCGCGGGGTGCCGAAGTTCTGCGTCAGGAGGAAGTAGAGTTCCGTATGATTATCGAACATCCGGACCTTCGGCAAATACGACGGGAATGCCGACGCCGTCGCGGGGTCGAAGGCTACGTCGGAAGCCGCGAAAGTACCCGTAGCGGTATGTCCGGTGTTATCGATGATAATGAACACCTTGTCCTTGAAGTCGGCTGCGTTGGCGACATTCGGGTCATTCAGGAAAATGACGTTGATCTTGCCGGCGCGGACGGTCGGCCCATTCGTCACAATCGTCTTGTCTGCGCCAGCCCTATTGAACTCGACATCGTAGTTCGAAGTCGGATTCAAGGTCAGCGACGTGGTCGTATAAGTGCCGATGGAGTTGCCAGGTGCGAGGTGGCCGTCGTTAAGGATACTAACGGCGAGCGAATTACCGACACCACCAAGCGTCGCGTTAGCTCGGACCGTCACAGGAGCCTGGAGGTTGGCGTTATTCCGAAGCACACCCGCGGTCACGTCCGCCAACGTGAGCGTTCCGGCGATGAAGAGTTTGGACGGAGCCTCCTTGTCGCCCAGGTAGACCGTCCCCGAGGTCGATTTCACGAGCGACGATGCGTTGATATTGCTGCCAGAAAGTCCGGCGGCCGAAGACTTGAGCGTGCCTGACTGCAGGTCCAGCGCACCGAGCGTCTGATTCACTCCGGTGCTGACGGTCGCCCCGCGCAGGGAGAGATTCAGAGGAGTGGCGCCGGTGAGGAAGAGGAAATCGATCGAGCCCGCTCCCGTCACGCTGAGAGAGGTCACACCAAGAGCCGTCGTGACCAGCGAACCGAACGTCAGCTTCGATTGGGAACCCACATCGATCGTCAAGTCCTTGTGGAGGGTGACTGGCATCTGGAGGAGGTGCTGTCCCCCGCTGACGGACATCGAAACAGTCTCACCAGCAGCCAAACCGAGGCCAAGGTCGATTTGTTCCGTTCCCGCACGGCTAAGGGTCGTTCCGGCGACGCTGCTGAAATTGAGCGCTTTCAGACGAGGGGAGACGGCGCTGAGCGTCACCGTATTTGCGCCCGCGCCACCGAAACTGGCCGTATCGGCATTGCTCAAGGTGCCATCGATACCAGGGATGCCGCCAAGGAGTTCCCATCTATCCCAATCGGCATCAACCGTACCGCTGGTCCAGTTACCGCTGGACGCGATCCAAGTGCCCCTGCCCGTGTAAGCCAGGCCCATGACCTGCACATCCAAGGGGGAGACAACCAAGGGAGCCAAGCTGCCGTCCAGCGAGATCGAGTTCGCGGAGAAACGGAGGGTCTTGAAGATTTCCCCGGAAGTGACGGTATCCGTGATGGCCGCCTTGTAGGTCGTCGTGTCATTGACGGTCGGGAGAAGCGTGGTGAGCGTCGCATGCGTGTAGGAGAAGCCTGCGGCAGACGAAGCTGCAGTGACTCCCGCCAGGGTTTCGGTGAACGCGACCCAAGCCGGATTGATCTGCTCGTTCTTCACATGTACATCGACCTGTCCGAAGCTTCCGCCGACGTGCACGCGCCCGCTATCGACCGCGTTCGCGAGGACCGTTCCGGTCGAACGCACGCGCGCAGTCTGATCGTTCTTGAGGACGCCAGGAGCGGCGACGGTTCCGGTGACGGTGATAGACTGTGAGCCGACGACTTCGTTCAGCAAGCCGGAACCTGACTGGGCCTCCGTAGTAAAGCGGACCGTGGTCGTTCCGGAGAGTAGTCCCGGCGTCGTAACGCTGGAGGAGCCGATTCCCAGGGTCGAGGCAGACTGGCCTGCGGCCAAGCTG
>CAIXQT010000203.1 GCA_903921665.1 uncultured Opitutia bacterium | reverse complement strand
TCGATGGTGAAGACCATGGACGAAGCCGGTTTTGGTAACTGCACCAACTACGGTGAGTGCCAGGCGCATTGCCCGAAGAGCATCACGCTCGACGTCATCGCCAAGCTCAACCGCGACTATCTCCGCGCCCGCGTGAAGGAGTTCTTCTCCTCCACCGGCAAGCCTTCCAAGGGCGGAGACTGAGCGCGAGCGGAGAGCTCGCGAGGGTCACGTGGGCAAGGGGACACGGTGACACGGGGAAAGTAAGAGGGCGCCGTTAGGCGCCCTTCTTGTTTTAACCGCTAAACGCCACCCGCCACCACGTGGCATGGGTAGGGTCGGGACCGCGTCACGACATAGTTTATCTGGAAGGGGCCGACCATCCTTGGTCGGCCTCGGGATGGGGCGATCGCCCTCGCTGCCGTTCGAGGCCGTAGCTGGGGAGTCGTCCGGTCTTAGCCGAGGTCGAGGAGATCCGATGTCCGTTTGCGAACGGACGTGATGGCAATCACGTCCCTACCTTCTGCTTCGCAGCAGTTCCCCATGCCAGCAGTCCCCGAGGTCGCTTAATCCGCTTCGACGACCATCTGGTCGCCGACGCAGGTGAGGAGGACGCGGTTATTGCCGTTGGCGGCCTGGAGCGCACGGACGAATTCGGCGACGGATGCGGAATCCTTGAGGGTGACCTCGTAGCGGAGCTCGGTCATGAGGCCGGCTTGGACGGTCTCGACCGACTTGAGCGACTGGTGGGAGAGGTGCTGGGCGAACGGCGTGACGAAGGCTTGGTCGTAGTCGACATCGGTGCCGACACGGATGCGCAGGAGGTGCGACCCCTTGAAGGAAGAGAAGAGGTTCGCGCGCGAGAGGAGGAAGATGATCGCGCATACGAGGGGCACGGTGATCGCGGCGAGGTGGTATTGGCGGGCGCCCACGGCGAGGCCGGTGCCCATGGCGAGGAAGATGAAACCGATATCGCGGGACTGACCGACGTTGCGACGGAAGCGGATGATCGAGAACGCGGCGAACATGCCGAAGGCGGTCGCCAGGTTGCCCATGACGACGAGGATCACGAGGGTGACGACGGTCCCGAGGATGAGCAGGGTGTGGACGTAATCCTGGGAGTAGCGCGTGCCGCGGTAGGTCCGCTTATACGTCCAGGCCACGAGCGCGTTGAGGGCGAAGCTGAACAGGATCGCGAAAAGGATCTCCTTCACGGCGGCGGGCTTATCGGCATGCTCGGCGAGCGCACGGGTCAGCGGTTCGGCGGCGCCGGTCGACGGATCGGCGGCAAGGAGAAGGCGGGGGAGGAGGTTCATTTAGGCAGAAAGGGCGGGGGTGGCGCCGTGCTGGCGGACACTCTCGGCATATTTGCTGAAGGGGCGAGGAAAGATTCCGTGCGCCGAGAGGTGCGCCGCGAAGTCATAAGGCGCGGCGGTGGCGCCTTTGACCTCCATGAGGCAACGGTCGGCAGGGAGCACCGGGAGCACGCAACCGTCGTCCGCCGGCTTCGTGGTCAGGTGGTCGAAACGCACACGCACGTCCTGGTCGAAGGTGATGCGCAGCTGCTCGTGTCCGTCCTTATTCACGAAGCGGTAGGCCTTGCGGTCATAGCGGATGACGCACGCGGGCCGGAAGCCTTCGTCCGCCACCAGCCGGCGGGCTTCGGCGACGATACGCGCTTCGGCGGGCGCGGCCTCCGGTGCTTCGCCGCCGTTCACGAAAGCCTGGGCGGCTTCCAGCGGAAGCAGGATGCGGCGCTTCGCGCCTTCGCCCCCGTCGTGATGCTTGATCTCGAGGAAGGTCGCCGAAGGAATCGCGCCGTCCGGCGTGCCGTAGAGTCGCAGGCGAAGCTTCCGGCGCGAAGGAACGCCACGCCAGGCATCCCAGTAGCATTTCCGGTCCGCGGAGTCGCAATAAAGGCTCACGACCGGATAGCGCCCGTCCGGCCCGCCGAGGGTGTCGGGCTGGAAGCGTTCGGCGAAGCGGGCGAGGAGCGCGTCGCGCGCGGCGAGCGTCAGGACATATTTGAGTTCGAAGCGCGCGGCGATCTCCATGGTCAGTTGATGCGCGTGAGCACGAGGGTGTTGCGGTCGAACCACGCCTGGCCGGCGTCGGCGCGCAGCTCGAGCACGAGCACGGGGTCGGCTTCGAGGACGGAGAATTCGACGGAGACCGTGCGCCAGCTGTTCGAGCCCGTGAGGGCGGGGACGCCGGTGAGGCCGGAGATGCGCATGCGGAGGCCTTTGTCCAGGCCCCCCACGACGCCCGCCGTCTTGACCATGCCCGTGAGCCGATAGCGGCCGGGGCCGGTGGAGAGCGGTAGGCGGAAGTCGCCGCCTTTCTTCTCGCCGGCGATCAGGTGGAAACAGGAGCGCCCCTCGTGGTCGCGCTCCGCGCCTTCCTTCTCTTCGGCCTGCCTTTCCCAGGCATACTTCGAGAGCGAGGCTTTGCCGCCCATGATCCTTAGCTGCGCGGCGTCGTCGAGCTGGGCGCGGATCGAGTCGAGGCGGCGCTTCACCTGGCCCGCCGCCTGCTTGCCTCGTTCGTCGAAGCGCTTCGCTTCCTCGACGTCGATGGGCGTGAGCTTCGCCTTGGCGTTGGCCGCCAGCTCCTGGATGCGGCGTGGCCAGTCGTAGGTCCGGAAATTCTTCTCGTACACGTTGAAGAATTGCGCGCGGAAGCGTTCCCGCATGGCCGGGTTCTCGAGCAGCGCATTGGGCACCGCGGCACCCGGCCGGCGGAAGACATACCATCGCTCGTCGCCGAAGACCTGGTCCATGCCGTGGAGCAGGAAGTGGAACTTGCCGGCAGTCGGCTCCTCGTAGAAGCGGTAGTTGTTCCGGTTGAACGAATAG
>CAIXQT010000202.1 GCA_903921665.1 uncultured Opitutia bacterium | reverse complement strand
CAGTTCTACGGCCTCTTCGGCATGGTGCTCTCCCTCGCCCGCCAGAACAAGTTCCCCGGCATCGGCCAGATGTTCCGCTACACGCTGCGCGACGAGTCCAACCACATCGATCTCTTCCGCAACCTGCTCGCCGAGCTGGTGAAGGAGAACCCCGACGTCTGGACGCCTGCCTTCAAGGAAGAACTCCGCCAGCTGATGGCCACCGCCGTGACGCTCGAGAAGGAATTCATCCGCGACTGCCTGCCGGTCAACGGCCTCGGCCTCTCCTCCAAGGAGTTCGAGCAGTACATCGACTTCATCGCCGACCGACGTCTCCGCAACTGCGGCCTCGATCCGCTCGTCGCCGAGACGACCAACCCTTTCCCCTGGCTGTCCGAGATGATGGACCTCAAGAAGGAGCAGAACTTCTTCGAAGGCCGCGTCACCGAATACCAGAAGCAAGGCGCCCTCGGTACCGTCAACGACGACGAACTCTGATCGCCTTCAGGTCAATTTCAGGCGTTACCCCCGCTGCGCCTGTCTTGGCACGTTTCCTGTTCTTACTTAACCCAATCTACCTTCACCAAAATCCTGCGCCGGCCACCGCCGACGCATCTCGACCTTCGTCTCTTCCTTCCCGCCTCCCTCATCCCCTTTTCCTCACCCTCTCTTCAAAATGAAATCCGAACTCCCTTTCTTCCGCGAAGACATCGCCCTCAAGAACGCCGTCCGCTCCCCGGCCGGCGCCAAGCCCCGCTTCAACTGGCGTGAGTCGCTGCCCGCCGTCTCCGGCGGCGCCGCCGAAGGCCTCGATGCCGCGAAGATCGCCGACATCATCGGCGCCGCGCTCACCGACCTCCTCGTCGCCCGTCAGGAACAGGACATCTTCACCGAGTCCAACCGCCAGTTCGTCGCCGCCGTCGCCAGCGACGTCGTCCGCGTGCTCTCCCAGTCCGGCGTCCAGGTCGGCGAAGGCCTCGTCCTGCAGGCCATCGAGGACGCCCTCGTGCGCTACAACCGCCACGATGTCGCCAAGAGCCTCCTCTTCTCCCGTGGCGGCTTCGATGCCGCCGCGCCCGAGCCGCTTTCCGTCACGACCCGCCTGATGCGCCGCAACGGCCAGGTGGTGCCGTGGCTCCCCAATAAGATCAGCAAGGCCGTCAGCATGGCCTTCCTCTCGCTGGAGCAGGATCCCGCTCCGGCCGAGCGCGTCGCCGCCGGCGTCACCCGCCGCATCGCCGACCTCGGTCAGACGATCATCGGCATCGAGGAGGTCCAGGACCTCGTCCAGGAAGAGCTGATGCGTCAGGGCCATTACAAGGTCGCCCAGAACTACATCCTCTACCGCTCTTCCCGCGCCCGCGAACGCGAGCTCCTCGCCTCGCAGCCGGCCGTCGTCGACGACCGTCAGGAGTCGATGATCCTCGTTAAGAACGCCGATGGTTCGACCTACCTCTGGAACGGCGACGAGCTGCGCAAGCGCATCGCTTTCGCCGCCGCCGGCCTCGAGCTCGTGCGCACGACCGAGCAGATCGAATCCGAACTCCGCCGCGGCCTCTTCAACGAGATCTCCGAGGCCGACCTCCGCAAGACGATCGAGCTGAACGCGAAGAGCCTCGTCGAAGTCGACGCCGACTTCGCGAAGTTCGCCGCCCGCATCTGCCTCTCCTACATCTACGAGGAAGTCCTCGGCTGGAGCATCACCCGCGACGGCGTCGCGCAGCTCAAGGAGTTCCACCGCGCCAAGTTCGCCGCCTACGTCGACCGTGGCATCGCCATCGGCCGCCTCTCGCCTGACCTCCGCAAGTACAACCTCGCGAAGCTCGCCGACGCACTCGATCCGCTGGCGGACATGGACTTCGAGCTCCTCGGCGTGCAGACGATGTACGACCGCTACCTCATCATCGACAAGACGGTGAAGCCGGCCCGTCGTCTCGAGACGCCCCAGTTCTTCTGGATGCGCGTCGCGATGGGTCTCTTCCTCCGCGAAGAGAAGAACCGCGAGGAGTGGGTCATCCGCCTCCACGCGCTGTACAAGTCCCGCCGCTTCTGCAGCTCGACCCCGACGCTCTTCAACGCGGGCACGCTCCACAGCCAGCTCTCCTCGTGCTACCTCTACCAGGTCAATGACACGATCGAGTCCATCATGATCCGCGGTATCGCGGAGAACGCCTTCCTCTCCAAGTGGGCCGGCGGCCTCGGCGGCTCCTGGACCTCCGTCCGCGGCACGGGCTCCTACATCAAGGGCACCAACGGCGAATCCCAGGGCATCATCCCGTTCCTCAAGCTCCACAACGACCAGCTCGTCGCCGTCAACCAGGGCGGCAAGCGTCGCGGCTCCGGCTGCGCCTACCTCGAGACCTGGCACAACGACATCGAGGACTTCCT
>CAIXQT010000201.1 GCA_903921665.1 uncultured Opitutia bacterium | reverse complement strand
CCTGCTCTTCACCGACCTCATCCAGGAAGGCAACATGGGCCTCGTGAAGGCCGTCGAGAAGTTCGAATACCGCCGCGGCTATAAGTTCTCCACCTACGCCACCTGGTGGATCCGCCAGGCGATCACCCGTTCCATCGCCGACCAGGCCCGCACCATCCGCATCCCGGTCCACATGATCGAGACGCTCAACAAGGTGATGCAGGTCCAGAAGCAGCTCACCCAGGAGCTCGGCCATGAGCCGACCGCCGAAGAAGTCGCCAACGAGATGAACATGGCGATCGATCGCGTGCAACAGATCATGAAGATGGCCCAGCAGCCGATCTCGCTCCAGTCGCCCGTCGGCGACGGCGAAGACACCTCGCTCGGCGACTTCATCGAGGATAAGTCCGCCGAAAACCCCTCCGATACGGCGTCCACCCGCCTTCTCCGCGAAAAGATCGACTTCGTCCTGCGCTCGCTCGCCGAACGCGAAAAGGAAGTCCTGATCCTCCGCTTCGGCCTCCTCGACGGCGTCCAGCGCACGCTCGAGGAAGTCGGCCGCCACTTCAAGGTCACCCGCGAACGTATCCGCCAGATCGAAGCCAAGGCGCTCCGCAAGATGCGCCACCCGACGCGCATGCGCCAGCTGCAGGGCATGTTCGAAGGCGAACTCGACACCTCCGGACCCGGCTTCGACCAGTTCATCTCGGAAGACGACAAGGCCGAGCAGACCCCTGGCCCGCTCTCTCCGGGCGGACTCCCCGGCGGCCTCCCGCCCAACTCCGCGTTGGCCGCCTTCATCGGTAAGCCGCCCGAAGGTCCCGGCGCCTCCAGCCGCGAGTGAACCACGTCCGCCCAGTCTGTCTGCTGCTCGCGCTGCTGACAGGCTGCGCCACGCCCAAATCCAAACCGAGCACCGACGAAGGGAATCCCTTCATCGTTCCCGCCGGCTCCCCGCGCAACGTCCGCATCGGCTTCATCCAAGGCTACCCGCTGGGCAGCCCTTCGGTCCCCATCATGTTGCTCCCGGGCACGGTGGTGCAGGACAAGATGGTCGTCGTCGCCCGCGACCCTCGGCTCAACCCTTCCGCCATCCTGGAGATCACCGGCCAACGCGGCCGCATCGCCGTGGCCCGCATCGTCCGAGGCCAGCCCCAGCCGAAGGACGAAGTCGTCCTGCCTTCGACGGACCTTTCCGAACGTTCTCAGGAATTGGCGCCCTGACGGCCGGCTCTTGACCTCGGCGGGGCTGAGGCCCACGTTGAACCTTCCATGGCAAAGACCCAGGCAGGCATCGTCGGACTTCCCAACGTGGGCAAGTCGACCCTCTTCAACGCCCTTACGCGTTCGCGCAAGGCTGAGGCGGCCAACTACCCGTTCTGCACGATCGAGCCCAACGTCGGCGTGGTGCTCGTGCCGGATGACCGCATGCTCAAGCTCCAGCAGATCGCCGGCACCAAGGTCGTCATCCCCGCCACGATCGACATCGTCGACATCGCCGGCCTCGTCGCCGGCGCCTCCAAGGGCGAAGGCAAGGGTAACGACTTCCTTTCCAACATCCGCGAGTGCGACGCGATCATCCACGTGGTCCGCTGCTTCGACAACGACGACATCGTCCACAGCATGGGCAAGGTCGATCCGGTCCGCGACATCGGCGTCATCGAGACCGAGCTCATCCTGGCCGACATCCAGTCGGCCGAGCAGCAGCTCGACCGCAACCAGAAGAAGGTCCGCAGCCAGGACAAAGACGCCATCGCGAACGTCGAGCTGCTCGGCCGCCTGGTGAAGCACCTCAACGAGAACCTGCCCGCCTCGTCGATGGACGTCACCGACGACGAGCGCGCCCGCCTGAAGGCCTACAACCTGCTCTCCTCGAAGAAAGTGCTCTTCGCCTGCAACGTCGCCGAAGCCGACCTCGCCGACCCCTCCAAGAACCCGCATGTCGCCAATGTCGCCGCCCTCATCGGCCAGCGCCACGGCTGCGAACACGTCGTGATCTGCGCCCAGGTCGAAGCCGAGCTCTGCGACCTCTCCCCCGCCGAAGCCACGGAGTTCCTCCAGTCCCTCGGCGTCACCGACTCCGGCGTGTCTTCGCTCATCCGCGGCGCTTACCACCTCCTCGGCTTGGCCACCTATTTCACCGCCGGCGAAAAGGAAGTCCGCGCCTGGACCTTCCGCAGCGGCATGACCGCCCCGCAGTGCGCCGCGGTGATTCATACCGACTTCGAGAAGGGCTTCGTGAAAGCCGAGATCGTCTCCTACGAAGACCTGGTCAAGAACGGCTCGGTCGCCGCCGCCCGCGACGCCGGCCGCTACCGCCTCGAAGGGAAGTCCTATCTCTTCAAGGATGGTGACGTCGCCCTGTTCCGCTTCACGGACTGACGGTTCGGGCCTAGGCCAAAGGCCCCACCCCCCTCAAAAAGGACGCTAAAAAGCGTCCTTTCTTTTTGCCATACCCCGACACCCCGCAACCATTGGCACTGGACGTTGTCCCACCCTGATGCCCCGCCGCTTCGCCACCTTGGCTTTGCTTCTGATTTCCGCCATGGCGGGGGCCGCTGACGTCCGTCCGAACATCATCCTGGTCGTAGGCGAAGACATGGGACCCGATACGGGTGCCTACGGTTGTAAGGATGCGATCACGCCGAACATGGATCGCCTCGCCCGGGAAGGCGCCTTGTTCTCCCGCGCCTTCACCCACACGGGCGTCTGCGCCCCGTCTCGCAGCGGCATGATCACGGGCCAATACCCCCTGAAGTACGGCGCGCAGAACATGCGCTCCAAGGTCGTCAACCCGCCCCACCCCTTCACCGTGAAACTCCGAGCCTCCGGCTATCACGTCATGTGGCCGGGTAAGACCGACTTCCAAGGCGTCTCCGAAAAGGAACTAGCCGACGACAAGAAGCTTTGGGTCAACTATTCGAAGCAGCCTCTCGGCAAACTGACCGACAAGCCTAAGGAGCCTTTTTTTGCCTACATCAACGACACGGTAAGCCACGAGAGCCAGGTACGCGGCTCCGACGAGGAACACGCCAAGAACACCGCCGCGCTCAAGCCGTCCGATCGCCGCGATCCGGCCAAGGTCGAACTCCCTCCCTTCTACCCCGACACCCCGGCCGTCCGCCGTGAGGTCGCGCACTACCATGAGCTGGTCACGGCCGTCGACTACACCCTCGGGCGGGTGCTCGACTGGGTCAAGGCGCACGACCTCGAGAAGAACACCATCGTGATCCTGACCGGCGACCACGGTCGCGGCATGCCCCGCTACAAGCGCTCCGTCAAGGACACCGGCACGCGCGTACCGCTCATCGTGCGCTGGCCGGGCCAGATCGCTCCCGGTACCGTCCGCGAAGACTTCGCGAGCTGGATCGACTTCGCCCCGACGGCCCTGACCCTCGCCGGCGTGCCCGTGCCCGCCGAGTTCGACGGCCACAGCTTCCTGCCTAAGGCCGCCCAGCCGCCGAAATACGTCTACTCCTTCCGCGACTTCATGGATGAGAGCTTCGACAAAGTGCGCTCCGTCCGCGACGCCCGTTACCGCTATGTCCGTAACCTCGCCCCAGGCGTGGATGAAGCCGGCAAGAACGCCTACCAGGAAGTCGGGCAGACGATGCATGAACTCCGCCGCGTCCAAGCCGAAGGGAAGCTGACACCGACTCAAGCACTCTACTTCGACCCGAACCGGGCCCAGGAGGAACTGTACGACACCCAGAGCGACCCCTGGGAATTGAAGAACATCGCCGGTGATCCCGCGAACGCCGCCAAGCTCGCCGAACTACGCACGGAGTGCGACGCCTGGCTCTCCCGCTGCGGACCTATCGCCGACCTGCATGCCGACGAACTCGTGAAGCGTGGCATCATCCTGCCCCGCGACGAAAAATACGCCGAGCGTCTCAAGACCGGGAAGACCGACGGCGACGCCGCGATTGCCGCGAAGAAGAAAACCAAGAAATCCTCCCAATAATAAATCTCCTTACCATGCGCCAAATCCTCCTCCTCTCCGCCTCGTTGATCGTCTTCGGCTGCAAACCTGCCCCGCAGGTCTCCCGCTACGAAGTGAAATCCGAGGCCGCTCCGGCCGCCGCCCCGGCCGCGCCGGTCGCCGCGAAGCCCGCCCCCTCTCCGGCCGTCGCCGCCCCGATGGTCGCTCCCGCCTCGATGAAAGCCGAAGCCGCGGCCTTCGACGCCCCGAAGTGGGCAGCCTTGCCCGCCGGCTGGACCGTCGGCCCGGAAAACTCGATGCGTAAGGCCACCTGGATCGTCACCGGCCCCAACGATAGCAAAGCCGAGATCGCCGTGACGGTCTTCCCCGGCAGCGTCGGTGGTCTCACCGCCAACGTGAATCGCTGGCGCGGCCAGATCGGCCTCCCTCCGGCCAGCCCGGATGACATCGCCGCCTCCGCCAAGAGCACCAAGGTCAGCGGCCTCGACAGCCAACGCTTCGTGATGACCTCAGCCGACGGCAAGAAGTCCGTCGACGCCGTGATGACTTCCAAGGACGGCGCCACGTGGTTCTTCAAGATGAACGGCGAGACCGCCGCCGTCCAAGCCAACTCCGCCGCCTTCGTCGCCTTCCTCTCCGCTTCCAAACTCCCGTGAACACCTCCGAATTCGAAAAGAAGGCCGATAGCGGCCGACGCCTCGTCGACACGCTCGCGTCGCTCAAGCTGACGGTCTTCTTGCTGGTGCTGTCGATGATCCTGGTCCTCCTCGGCACGCTCGAACAGGTCCACTGGGGCGTCTGGCATGTCCAGAAGGTCTACTTCAGCGATTGGTTCTGCTTCTACCCGATGGACCCCACCGCGCCGCTGCGTGTGCCGCTCCCGGGTGGCTTCACCCTCGGCGCCTTGCTCATGCTCAACCTGGGGTTCGCCCACTTCCGCCACTTCAAGGCGACTTCCGCCAAGGTCGGCATCAGCATGATTCACGCCGGCCTGCTCCTGTTGCTCGGCGGAGGCTTCGTCACCGCCATCTACCAGGAAGAATCCGCGATGATCATCCCGGAAGGTGAGAAGCGTGACTACTCCGAAGCCTTCCGCGAATTCGAGATCGCCCTCGTCGGCAAAAACGCCGGCGCCGACGCGGTCGTCGCGGTACCCGATGCGATCCTGCGCGACATCGCTGCGAAGAAGGCGCCGGCGACCATCGCGCTCCCCGGCACGCCGTTCACGTTGCACGTCCTGACCTACCACCCCAACGCCATGCTCCGCGCGAAGTCGCAGATGGCCGACGGCCTCGACCTCAAGGCCACGCAAGGCATCGGCGCCCGCACCCAGCTCGCCTACAAGCCGCTGCCCGAAAGCTTCGACGACAACCGCCCCAACGCCCCCACCGCGATCGTCGAACTGAAGACGAAGGACCAGTCGCTCGGCACCTGGGCCCTCAACCTCAACCTGACCGAATCCTTCGACGCGCAGACCTTCACCGACGCCGGTAACACCTACGAAATCTCCCTTCGCCGTACGCGCTATTACGTCCCGTTCACCGTGCAACTGGACAAGTTCACGCACGAAAAATACCCCGGAACGGAGACCCCCCGCCGTTTCGCCAGCGACGTCACCCTCAAGGAAGGCGCGAGCTCGTTCACCTATAACATCTCGATGAACCAGCCGCTCCGTCACGCCGGCCTGACGTTCTTCCAATCCAGCTTCGGCAGCACCAAGGATGGCAAAAGCCTGAGCGTGCTCCAAGTCGTCCGCAACCCGGGCTGGCTCCTGCCCTACGTCTCCGTCGCGATCATGTCGCTCGGCCTCATCTGGCATTTCGGTTTCTCGCTCCTGCGCTTCCTCCGCGGCCGCGCCGCCAAGGCCGCCGCGATCCTGACGTTCGGCCTCTTCGCGACCACGGCCGACGCCGCGGACGCCTCGTGGAAAACGCGCGAGTTCGGCGAGATCCCCGTGCAGAGCGGCGGTCGCATCATCCCGATCGAGACCCTCGCCACCGGCTCGCTGCTCCAGATGCGCTCCCGCACCTCGATCAGCCTCACGAAGCTCGAGCGCGTCGCGTTCGGCCAACGCCCTTCGACCTGGACCAAGGAACAGCGGGATGAGATCGCCAAGGAACTCCCTGCGCTCTCGCCCGAACTCCAGGCCTTGCTCGAGAAACGCCCGGTCCGCCTCACCGGCGGCGCCATCGGCTCCGTCGACTGGCTCATCGAAGTCTCCTTCCGTGCGCCGATCGCCCGCCAGCTGCCGACCTTCCGCGTCGAACACCCCAACGTGCTCAAGCGCGTCGGCGGCGACCCGGAGAAGAGCCTCTATGTCAGCTGGGACGGCATCCTCAAGAACAGCGCCGAACTGAGCAAGGCCGCCGAACAGGCCCGCGGTCGCGCCCAAGCCGACCGCGACTCCGAAGATCGCGCCCTGCTTCAGCTCGAGAGCGCCGCCCGTCAGTACGCCACGCTGAGCATGACCTTCATCCCGGGCGACCTGCCCGCCGACGTCACCCCGCGCCGCGAGTACGGCGCATGGATCAGCGCCCTCAACCGCGCCCTGACGGAAATGAACGCCAGTCGCGACAACGGCGGCTCCGGGAAGGCCTTCGACCCTGAACTGCAGAAGACCGTCCGGACTTTCGTCGAACGCTACCAGGACTTCGAACGCGAAGGCGTCATCGGCCTGCTGCCGCCCAAGGACGAAACCTCGGCCGCCCGCTGGGACAATCTGGGCGCCGCGCTGCTCGGCGTGATCAAGGACCAGAAGGCCCACCGCTCCGGCCTTGCCGAAGACGGCGTGATCACGCGCTACGCGGACTTCTCGATGGCGTGGCGCGAGGGCAAGGATGACGAATGCTCCCGCCTTAGCACCGCGATCGCGGCCTCGCTCAAGGGACCGTGGTCCGGTAAAGCCGCTTCCGAAGCCTGGTTCGGACGGATGCAGCCCTTCTATTGGCTGCTCATCGCCTACGCGATCACGGTGCTCATGGTGTTTGCCTCCTGGCTGACTTCCTCGGAAAACCTGCGCGCCTGGTCTTATCGGCTGCTGGTCGCCTGCTTCGTGCTGCACACGCTGGCCCTCGGCTACCGCATGTGGCTGCACGGCCGCCCGCCCGTGACCAACCTCTACTCGTCCGGCATCTTCGTCGCCTGGGGCGCCGTCGCGCTCGGCATCATGCTCGAACGCGTCTGGAAGAACGGCATCGGCGCCGCCGCCACCGGAATCACCGGCTTCGTCTCGCTCATCGTCGCGCATAACCTCGGCCTCTCCGGCGAAGACAACCTGGAGAGCGTCCGCGCGGTGCTCGACTCGAACTTCTGGCTGGCGACGCACGTGACGATCGTGACGTTAGGCTACTCGGCGACATTCGTGGCCGGCCTGCTCGGCGCGCTCCACCTCGCGCTTCGTGCCTTCAAGAAGGACTACAACTGGGGCGACAGCGTCGCCCGGGCGGCCTACGCCATCCTCGCCTTCGCCGTGCTCGCCAGCTTCATCGGCACGATGCTCGGCGGCATCTGGGCCGACCAGAGCTGGGGACGCTTCTGGGGCTGGGATCCGAAGGAGAACGGCGCGATCCTGATCGTGCTCTGGTGTGCCATCTGCCTCCACGCCCGCTGGGGCGGACTCGTCCGCCGCGAAGGGCTCATGCAGCTCCTCGTCTTCGGCAACATCGTCACGGCTTGGTCCTGGTTCGGCACCAACCTCCTCGGCGTCGGCCTCCACAGCTACGGCTTCACGGAAACCGGTTCGTTCTGGCTCTACTACGTGTTCTGCCCTTCGCAGTTGGCGCTCATCGCCCTCGGCTGGCTGCCTGACCGCTCCAAGTCGGCCCTCAAGACCGCATGACCGAAGCCGCCGGCCCGACCTGGTTCTGCATCAAGGCCAAGCCTCGCCAAGAGGCCGTGGCGGTGCAGAACCTGCGGGCCGTGGGCATCGGCGAGCTGGTCTTTCCCCGTCTCCGCCGGACGCGGCGCGGCCATGACAAGAACAAGGTCGTCGTCGAACCGCTGTTCCCGGGCTACGTCTTCGCCCGGTTCGATCCGGTCGAATTCCAAGGCACCATCCGCAGCACCCGCGGGGTGCTCCACTTGGTCAGCCGCGCAGGCCGGCCAGTCGACGTCGAGCAGGCCGTGATCGACGAGCTCAACGCGCTCGGGCCCGACGCGATCCTCTCGATGCTCGACGAGGAGCTGAAGGTCGGCGCGAAGGCGCGAGTGATCCGCGGTATCTTCACCGGCTCGGAAGGCGAGATCATCCGCCTCGAGTCGCCGCAAAAACGCATCGCTCTCCTGCTTTCCATCCTCGGTTCAGACCAGCCGGTAGAGCTACCCCTCGATGACGTCGAAGGCCTCCCGGATGAATCCTAAATAATCTGGCCCTAGCCCCAGCCCTGGCCCTAGCCCTCTTTAGTCATGATCCTCGACCAACTCTCCGCCTCCGCCGCCTATGAGTCGCTCCACCCGCTCTTTCCCAAGGCGTTCGCCTATCTGCGCGCCTTCGACGTGAAGACCGAGGACGGCAAGTATGAGCTCCATGGCCAGGATCTCGTCGCGATCGTGCAGCGCTACCAGACGGCCCCTTCGGCGGACAAGCTCTGGGAAGCCCATCAGGTCTACGGCGACATCCAAGTCGTCTACCAAGGCCTGGAACATTGCGGTCACACGGACCAGAAGACGCTGGTCGTCACCAAGCCGTACATCGCGGAAAAAGATGTCGAGAAATACGCCGCGCCGACGGCGCCGACGGCTTTGCTCACCCTAGGCCAAGGCAACTTCGCGGTCTTCCATCCCCAGGATAGCCACCAGCCCGGCGTGCTGATCGGCGCTCCGGCCGAGATCCTGAAGGTGGTCATCAAGTTCCGTCTGAAGGCCTGACCGATTGCAACTTCGTCGGATTTGCGGTGTCCTAAGTTTATCCACATGAGACTCCACGCCTGCCTGCTCCTTGCCCTCACCTGCGCCCTCGGCTCCGCCCAGGACGTCACCCGCACGACGGACGTCATCTATGCGAAGCATGACGGGGTCGCCCTCACGATGGACGTCTTCACTCCGGCCAAGCCCAATGGCGCCGCGGTCGTGAAGGTCATCAGCGGCGGTTGGAACTCGAACCACACCGGCATCAACGACGGAGGTTGGACGAAGCATGGTTTCACGACCTTCGTCGTCGTGCACGGCACGCAGCCCCGCTTCCACATTGACGAGATCGTCGCCGACCTTCAGCGCTCCGTCCGCTTCATCCGCGCCAATGCCACCAAGTTCGGCATCGACCCGAACAAGATCGGCGTCACCGGCGGCAGCGCCGGCGGCCATCTCAGCCTGATGCTCGGGACGCGGGTCATCGCCGGCGACCCCAAGGCGAAGGACTCCGTCGACCGCGTCAGCTCGGAAGTCAACGCCGTCGCCTGCTATTACCCGCCGGTCGACTTCCTCAGCTGGGCCAAGGAAGGTGACAGCAAGGAAGGCATCGGACCGCTCACCACACGCGCTCCGGCCTTCGGACCAATCGTGACCACCGCCGAAGGACGCGCCCGCGCCGGCCGCGAACTTTCCCCTCTCTTCTGGATCAGCGCTCAGACGCCCCCGACCTTCATCGTCCAGGGCGACGCCGACCCGCTGGTCCCTGACTCGCAGGCCCGCCGCTACCTCGCCCGCGCCAAAGAAGTCGGCGCCAAGGCCGAAGTACTGATCCGCCTCGGCGGAGCGCATGGCGGCTGGGTCGAGATGGCCGACGATAACGTCCGCATGGCCGAATGGTTCAGCCTCCATCTGCTCGGCCAGCAGCCGGCCAAGCCCTTCAATTTCGATATCTCCTCGCTACCCAGCACGCCGACCCCGAAGAAGCCCGCCAAGAAGTAAGCGGAGCCAGGGACGATTTACGCTGGCGGGAAAGCCCGGCCGTTTCCATATAGATGGCATGGCTTCGCCTTGCCGACTCATCCTCGCCCTCGACGTAGAGACCAAGGAGGAAGCCTTGGCGCTCGCCCGCCCCCTCGCCGGCAACCTCGCCTGGGTGAAGCTCGGGCTCCAACTGTTCACGCGCCATGGACCGGGAATCGTCGATGAATTCCATGCGCTCGGCTTCAAGGTCTTCCTGGACCTGAAATTCCACGACATCCCCAACACGGTCTCCTCCGCGATCAAGAGCCTCAAGGGCCGTCCCTGCTCCTTGCTCACCATCCACGCCTGCGGCGGCCCCGAGATGATCGCCCGCGCCGCCGAAGCCGCGAAGGCCACCCTGCCCGACTGCACGGTGCTCGGCGTGACGGTCCTGACCTCGATGGATCAGGCGCAGCTCGCCGCTACCGGCGTCGCCCGCACACCTGAAGAACAAGTGCGTCTGCTCGGTCGCATGGCCATCGGCGCCGGCATCGGCGGCCTGGTCTGCTCCCCCCTCGAACTTCCCATCCTCCGCCAGGACCTAGGCAAAGGCCCCACGCTCGTGACCCCGGGCATCCGTTATCCCGATGCCGCCGGCGACGACCAGAATCGCGTGATGACGCCGGCCCAAGCCGCCGCCGCAGGCGCCAGCTTCATCGTGGTCGGAAGACCCATCCTGAAGGCGAAGGATCCCGCCGCCGAGACGCTCCGTATCCGCCGTGACATCGGCGAGATCGCATGAGTGCCGCCGACGACATCCTTATCCTCCTCGCCGCCGGCTCCGCCCGGCGCATGCAGTCCGTCGTCGACGACAAGATCACGGCTCTTCTCGCCGGCAAACCGGTCTTCGTCCACTCGCTCCAATCCTTCCTGAGCACCGGCTTCATCGGCCGCGTGATCATCACCTATCGCGACGAAGCCCAGCTGGCGAAGCTACGGACTCAGCTCGCCGGTCATCTCCCCGCCACGGCCGTCGACTTCGTCCCCGGTGGCGAATCCCGTCAGGATTCGGTGCTGGCCGCCCTCAATGCCTGCGAAGGCCATGGCGGCCTCGTGCACATCCATGACGGCGCCCGCCCACTCGTCTCCGCGGAAGCCATCCGCAAGGTCCGCGAGAAGGCCAAGGAGACCGGCGCCGCCATCCTTGCCGGGCGCGCCGCCGACACGGTCAAGATCGCCAAGGCTGATTCGGCTTCGGTCGAGACGTCGCCGGACCGCGGACTGGTCTGGACCGCCGAGACACCGCAGGTCTTCCGGACCGCCATCGTGCTCAAGGCCTATCGCAAGGTCGCCGAGCTGCAACGCAAGGTGACCGATGATAGTTCCGCCGTGGAATTCGTCGGACAAGACGTCTCCTTGGTCGAGAACCCTTCAGTGAACCTGAAGCTGACGCGTCCGGCGGACTTCGTCCTTGCCGAAGCGATCCTGAAGACGCGCTAAGCGCTCAGTAACCGGCCTGACGGAGCGCGGCGTCCAGCTTGGCCTGGAAGTCCGTGATGTCCTGCGGCGTGGGGCGATAGCCTGGCGTGCGCGCAGCCATGCCGGGGCGCCCCTGATGGTCGATATACCAATCGGCCTTTTCACCGTCGGAGAAAGTGACATGTCCGCTGACCATGGCATGCGGTTGCGCGATCGTATCGACCTCGACGGTGACGACGCCGGCGCCCTGCGCGGTTTCGGCCGGCGCGGCGGCTTCGGCAGGAGCGGCCTCGGCGGCTTCCTCGGGCTTCTTCGGCTCTTCCTTCTCGACCAGGGCGAGATTCAGGTCATCCACGAGGAAACGGACGTCCATGTAGGTCATCGAGACTTCGAGCTGCGAGGACAGGCGCTCCTGGATCTGCGACAACGTGGCGCCTTCGGCCACCCAGGAGGAAACCTTGGAAATCTGTTCGGGTGTCAGTCGGGCCATAGGCGGGTAAAGTGTGGGAGCGTCCGCCGATTTTCAAGCGTCACGTCGCTTATTCGTTGGAAAAGTACCCCCTGCCTGCCAAGTTAGCCCCATGCAGTCAGAGATCCGTTGGCAAAAGCAAGGAGAGTTCACCGACATCGTCTACGAGAAGGCCGACGGCATCGCCCGCGTGACCATCAACCGCCCGTCTCGCCGCAACGCCTTCACCCCGGACACGATCGCGGAAATGCTCAAGGCGTTCGCCGATGCGCGCGACGACGCCTCGATCGGCGTCGTCCTGCTTCGTGGCGCGAACCCTCAGCACGACGGCAAGTTCGCCTTCTGCGCCGGCGGCGACCAGAAGATCCGCGGCGACAAGAAAGGCGGCTACATGGGCAGGGACGGCGTCCCTCGCCTCAACGTCCTCGACCTCCAACGCCTGATCCGCTCGATGCCCAAGGTCGTCATCGCGCTCGTGGCGGGTTTCGCCATCGGCGGCGGCCATGTGCTGCACGTCATCTGCGACCTCACCATCGCCGCCGACAACGCGGTCTTCGGCCAGACCGGCCCGAAGGTCGGCAGCTTTGACGGAGGCTTCGGCGCCTCCTACCTCGCCCGTATCGTCGGGCAGAAGAAGGCCCGCGAGATCTGGTACCTTTGCCGCCAGTACGACGCGAAGCAGGCCCTCGAGATGGGCTTGGTCAATACCGTCGTCCCCTACGAGCAGCTCGACGCCGAAGGCGTGAAGTGGGCGCAGGAGATCCTGACGAAGAGCCCCCTGGCCATCCGCTGCCTCAAGTCGGCCTTCAACGCCGAACTCGACGGTCAGGCCGGCATCCAGGAACTTTCCGGCAACGCCACCCTGCTCTATTATCTTTCGGAAGAGGGCGACGAAGGTCGCGCCGCTTGGAACGAGAAACGCGCTCCTAACTTCCGAAAATTCCCTTGGCTCCCGTAAATCCGATCCGCGTCACCGAGCGCGCGCAGAAGCTCGCGACCGAGATCCTCCGTCCCGGCGACATCGCCGTCGACGGCACCGCCGGCAAAGGACGGGACACGGCCTGCCTCGCCCAGGCCGTCGGCCCGACGGGCCACGTGCACGCCTTCGACATCCAGCCGGAGGCCATCGCCTCGACCCGCAACCTCCTGGAAGTCGCCGGCCTCCTCGGCCGCGTCTCCCTCCACCTGCGGAGCCACGCCGAACTCACCGACGTCCTTACGCCCACGCAGCGCGGCAAGCTCGGCGTCGCGATCTTCAACCT
>CAIXQT010000200.1 GCA_903921665.1 uncultured Opitutia bacterium | reverse complement strand
TCGCCACGTCCGGCATGAACGCCGTCGACGCGGGCATCGCGGCGGTCGACGCCGTGCAACGTCCGCGCGGTCGCACCGGCTGGATCCAACTCGGCTGGCTCTACGTCGATTCGACCCGCCTCTTCGAGAAGGCGCGCGACGCGCAGCACCACTTCGTCGCCGATGTCCGCGACCTCGCGTCCGTCGAACGCCTGCTGGCCGCGGGCGGCATCGCGGGCGTCTTCACCGAGATTCCCAACAATCCGCAGCTCGAGACCGCCGACATCCCGGCGCTCCGAGCGCTCTGCGATAAGCATGGCGCGAAGCTGCTCCTCGATCCGAGCAGCGTCGGCCTCGCGTCCGTCGACGTCATGCCGTTCGCCGACCTCGTCGTCTCCAGTCTGACGAAATACGCGGGCTCCGAAGGCGACGTCATGGCGGGCGTGATCGCCGTCAACCCGACGCGGGCTGACGCCACCGAGCTCCTCGTCGCCGCGCGACATCGTCTCGAGCCTCTGCACGCGCTCGACCTCGCCGTTCTCGCGAAGCAGATCGGCCGCATGGCCGAAGTCACCCACCGCCTTTCCGCGACCGCGGCCGAAATCGCTCGCCGTCTGGCCGCGCATCCGGCCGTCGCGCGCGTGCGGACGGCCGACCAAGGCCCGAACGCCGCCGCTTATCGCCGCCTGTTGCGTCCGGGCGCCGGCGCTGGCGCGCTCATCACGTTGGAACTGCGTGGCGACATGCGTCGCGTCTACGATCGCCTGGCCGTCGCCAAAGGGCCGAGCTTTGGACTGCGTTTCACCTTGGCCGCTCCGTTCCTCTGGCTGGCGCACTTCGAAGAGGTCACCACCGAGCAGGGCAGGGCGCAGATCCGCGCGGCGGGGCTCGATCCGGACTTGCTGCGCATCTCCGTCGGGCTCGAACCCGTGGAGGAGATCTGGGCGGCCTTCGAAGCCGCCTTGGCCAAATAAAAGACCCGCCTTGCGGCGGGTCGGTCATCTTCAGTTGGAAGCTTTGGTCGCGGGCTCGTCGTCTTCGTCGTCATCGTCCGCTTTCGCGGCGGACTTCTTGGCGCCACCTTTCTTCGCGGCACGGGCCTTGAGCATACGATCGCGGAAGGCCGCCCGTTCTTTCTCCTGGAGCGCCGGGGCGCCTTCGTCGACTTTCGCGAGGGCGACGTCGAACACCTTGCGGTAAGCGGCTTCGGAATCGTTGGAGCGCTTACGTGCCGTCTTGTATTCCGCGTAAGCCTTGGCGGTCAGGGCGCGGTCCGCCTTGGCCTGCTGTTCCGCCGAGGCGACTTCGGGCAGGTCATTGGCCGCCTTGCGGGCGGCGACAAGCCGGGCGTGTTCGGGGTCCGGGGCATGGCCTTCGTCCTTGGCGGGGACGGCGGCGAGCTGGGCGTGGATGCCGACGGCGAGCAGCGCGGCGGCGAGGGAGGTGCGGATGGTTATCATGGTGTTGGGTGGGAACGGGCTTGAAGGAAGGTCGCCGCCCACGGACAATTCAAGTCCCTCGCCCTGAGGTTCACCCCATGAGTCCAACCCTTCGTCTCCTTCTGGGAGTCCTTCTGCTTTCTCCGCTGGCTTTGGTGGCCCAGGGCAAGAAGAACCGCTCCGTCGCGCCGATGGAGATGACGCCGCTGCCGGCCGTCGCCACGCTGCCGGACGCGTTCCCGCAGATCGTCGGCACGCAGGCCTTCGGTCCGGCTTATAAGTTCACCAAGGATGAGGCCGTGCTCGAGGCCGCCAAGGGCATCAGCGCGATGGGGTCACGCATCCTGAAGATCAACGCCGTCTCCGGCCAGCAGCTCTCGCCTTACGTCGCGATGCCGTTCACGCACTACGTGCTCTGGTATCGTTCCGCCAACGAATGGACGAAGGGATTCACGCCGGAACTCAAGCGCCGCGAATACAACGCGGTCTACTCGTTCACCAAGGATCTGCTCACGCGCTACGACACCGCGGGCAAGACCTTCTTCCTCGGCCACTGGGAAGGCGATTGGTACCTGCTGCCGGACAAGGACGTGAAGAAGGACGCCGCGCCGGAGCTGGTGGCCGCGATGATCGAGTGGTACGCGATCCGCCAGAAGGCCGTCGACGACGCCCGCTCCGAAGTGCCTTATGCGAAGTGCCGCGTCTATACCTATGCGGAGGTCAACCGCGTCCGTGATGCGATGAAAGACGGCCGCAAGCGCCTGGTGAACGCCGTTTTGCCGAAGACGAACGTCGATTTCGTCTCCTACTCGGCTTATGATTGTCAGCTGCTACCCGCCGAGGAAATCCGGGCGACGCTGGATTACGTCAACGCCCAGCTACCCGCCAAGGCGGGGCTGCCGGCGAAGCGCGTCTTCATCGGCGAGTGCGGCCTTTCCTGGAAGAGCTGCGACGCCGATGGCGCGAAGCACGAGCAGCGCAACCGCGAGATCGTCGCCAAGTTCCTGACCTGGAAGCCGGCGTTGGTCCTGTTCTGGCAGTATTACAACAACGAGGTCGTCGACGGACAGCAGGTCGGCTTCTGGCTCGTCGACGACAAGAACAAGAAGACTCCGCTGCATGCGACCTTGACCGAGCTTTTCGCCGCGCAGGAAGAAGCCGCCATGGAGATGCGCGGCCGCACCCGCCGCCTGCCCGGCTTCGAAGAGATGGCCGCGTTCAGCGAGAATTGGCTGAGGGTCCGGCCAGCCCGCTGAGCGAGTCCGCGCTTGAGCCTGCCCGCCGCCTGACGACATTCCCCCCATGCGCAACAAACTGCTCATCGAGGCCATCGGGACTTTCTTCCTCTGCCTCGGGGCTTTGGTCGCGACCAATCCCTTGCCCGTCGCCGCGCTCCTCTGCGCCTTGATCTACATGGGCGCTCCGGTCTCGCTCGCCCATTATAATCCTGCGGTCTCGCTGTCGTTCTGGCTGCGCGGTCGGTCGGGGGCGCGGACGCTCGGGGCCTATGTCACGGTCCAGCTGACCGCGGCCATCTTCGCGGCCTTGGTCGCAGGCTTCTTGCTCGGCCATGATTCCGACCACGCCAAGGGCGCGGTCGATGCCTTGGCTGATTCCGCTTTCGAGGGCTTCGGGGTCACCGCCGTCGTCGAACTGCTCGGCACCTTCCTGCTGGCCTTCGTCATCCTGATGGTCGGTACGTCCCGCCTGACCGCCGGTAACAGCTACTTCGGCCTGGCCATCGCCTTGGCC
>CAIXQT010000199.1 GCA_903921665.1 uncultured Opitutia bacterium | reverse complement strand
TTGTTGCTCTGCGCGGCGCAACTGGCTGAGACCAAGCTCAAGGATCATGCCCTTGCCGTACGTTATTACCAGGAAGCGGCCGAGTCCCATGACGCCCCTTGGTTCGCCGCGCGGATCTGCGCCATCATCATGTGGGAGGACGGCCGTCGCGAGGAGGCTTACCGTTGGTTCCGCAAGTACTGGACGGAGCGGATGCTGCCGAAGGACGACGGCTTCCCCGACGACCTACGGCAGTTGCGGGCGATGGAGGACGGACTCAGGCTCAGCCCCTTGCAGCGCATTCCACGTCCGAGCTGGGAACGTTGATCAGAACGGCTCGTCCGACTTCTTCTCCGCGGTCGCGCCCTTGGCGGCGCGGGGCTTGCGGGGAGGGAATTCGAACCACCAGCCCTTTTGCTTGTCGGCGACCAAGAAGGCTTCGAAGGTGCGCTTGGTCCGGTTGGAGACGAACTTCTTGAGGCCGGTCTTGCTCTCGTTGAGGAGCTTGCGGACGTCATCGGCCGAGATCGGGCATTTGAGCATCTCGGCGTTGAGGCTGAAGGTCTTCTTGGCGCCGGCTTCCTGGGCCTTGTGCGGGCAGACGCGATAGCCGGCGGTCGGCGTGTGCTGGACGGGGAGGCCGCTGACCGGGCATGGGCCGAGGACGGGCCACTCTGCGTCGAAGGCGTCGGGGTTGCCATCCGCGCCGTCGCGGGGAGGGAAATAGAGCACGGCCTTGAGCTTGCCGCTCGGAGCCTTCGGCTTGGTCTTGCGCGGGGTCTTGGCCGGCGCGGCTTCTTCGCCTTCGGCGGCGGGTGCGACTTCCGTCTTCACCTCGGCGTCGCGAGGCTTGATGGTGTCGGGGTCGACGAGGTCGATGTACCCCGTGAAGTTCTTGCCCGACTTCATCGAACGGAAGTCCGAGAACGGACCGATGCGGCGCTTCTCGACCAGTTCGGCGACCTCGGCCGGGGTGATCTTGTGCCCGTTCATCTCGGCGTAGATCACCATCTTGGGGCGATCCGTCGAGCCGACCTTGTCCTGCGAAAGGTATTTGATGCCGTCGGTGAGGATCGGCTGGCCGTCAGTCGGCGAAAGCACCCGGGGGCTGAGTTCGGCCGACGGCGGAGGGGTCGTGACATCCTCGAGCATGCTGACCACCTGCTTCTTGATGTCGGCGATGAAGTCCGGCGCGGTGAATTCCGAATGCTCGATCTGCTTGAGCTTATATTCCCATTCGCCGGTCAGCAGAGGTTCGACCAGGAAGGACATGTTCTCGCAGGTCTGGGTCAGGAATTGGTGCAACTGGAAGGCCTTGCCTTGCGGGACCAGTTCCTTGCCCTGACGTTCGATGTAGGTCTTCGCGAGGAGTTCCTCGATCGTGGCGGCGCGCGTGGCCGGCGTGCCCAGGCCGCGTTCTTTCATCGCTTCGGCGAGGGCTTCGTCGTCGACGAGCTTACCGGCGTTTTCCATCGCCCCAAGGAGCGAGGCTTCGTTGTAGCGGGCCGGCGGCTTGGTCGCGTCTTCCTTGACGTCGACGCCGTTGACCTTTGCCTTGGCGGGGGAGCCGTCGGCTGCGGTGAGGGCCGGCAGGCTCGCGGAGCCTTCCTTGTCTTTGTCCTCTTCGGCTTCGGCTTCCTGGCCCCAGACGGAGCGCCAGCCGGCGACGACGAGGACTTTGCCGGTCGTGCGGAACTGATGTTCCCCGACGACTGTCGTGCGGACGGTCTCCTCGAACTCGGCCATCGGGAAGAAGACGGCGACGAACCGGCGGACGACGAGATCGTAGATCTTCTGTTCGACGTCGGTGAGGCCGTGCGGGACGGTGCCGGTGGGGACGATGGCGAAGTGGTCGCTGACCTTCTTGTTATCGAAGACCCGCCGGCCGGCGGAATCGACCCAGCCGCTGCGGAGGGCCTCCTTGGCGAAGACGCCGGCAGGGTGGGCGCCCTCGAGGGATTGCAACGCAGCCTTGGCGTTGGGCAGGTAGTCCTCCGGGAGGTACTGGGAATCCGTACGCGGGTAGGTCAGCGCCTTGTGCTTCTCGTAAAGGGCTTGGGCTACGCCGAGGGTCGTCTTGGCCGAGAAGCCGAAGCGGCGGTTGCCCTCGCGCTGGAGGGTGGTGAGGTCGAAGAGGCGCGGGGCGCTTTCTTTCTTCGGCTTGCGATCGTCGGTGACGATGCCCGTGCCGGTCTTCAGGGACTCTTCGGCGACCTTGCGGGCCTGGGCTTCGTCATAGAAGCGCTCGGCTTCCTTGCGGTCGGTGACGCCCGGGACCTGGGCGGCGCCGCGGTAGCCGCCTTGCGTCAGGCCGAAGTCGCCTTCGATCTTCCAGAAGGTCTTGGGGACGAAATTACGGATCTCGAACTCACGTTTGACGATGAGCATGAGCGTGGGGGTCTGGACGCGGCCGACGGAAAAGACTTCGCGCTTGGCGCCGCCGATGCGGATGGTGCCGCAACGGCTGCCGTTCATGCCGACCAGCCAGTCGGCCTGGGAACGGCTGATGGCGGAGCCCAGTAGGCCGGCCTTGGTCGACTCGGGTAGGAGGTTCTCGAAGGACTCGGAGATCGCCGTGTTGGTCATGCTGGTCAGCCAGAGGCGGCGGACAGGCTGTTTGCAGCGAGCGAGCTGGTAGATGTAGTGGAAGATGAGCTCGCCTTCGCGGCCGGCGTCGCAGGCGTTGACGACCGTGCCGACGTCGTCGCGGCCGAGCAGCTTCTTGAGGAGCTTGTAACGGTCGCCGTTGTTACGTTCGCTGATGACGACCTTCAGGATGTCCGGGCTGGCGGTGCCGTCGAACTTCTCGGGCAGCATCGGCAGGTCTTTGAGGACCCAGCGTTTCCACTTAGGGTCGAGGTCTTCGGGGTCCTTGAGGCGGACGATGTGGCCGATGGAAGAGCTGATCACCCATTTGTCATTCTCGAAATAGTCGCTGGTCGCCTTGGGTACCTTGAGGACCTTGGCGAGGTCCGCGGCTACCGAGGGCTTCTCGGCGATGACCAGGGTCTTGGAACCGGCGGGGGCGGAAACTTCAGCGGACGACTTGGATGACTTCTTGCGCATGCGTAGGATGATAACCGATTGTCAAATCCGGTTACATTCCCTGCTCGGCGAAGGAGTCGTCCAAGGCGGCGATCAGCGTAGCAATCGTCTCGTCGGTTTCATCTCCCATGTTGGAGATGCGGAAGGTCTTGCCCTTCAACTTGCCATAGCCGCCGTCGATGACGAGCTTATGGCGAGACTTGAGGGTCTTGTTGAGGCGCTCGAGGTCGGCGTTGCGGTCGTTCTTGAAGCAATTGAGTCCGCGGGTGCCGAACTTGATTTCCGGCAGCAGCGAGAAGCCCTTGGCGAGGCCCCAGGCACGCATGCGCTCATTGAGGCGCACATGGCGGGCATGTCGGTTGTCGAGGCCTTCGGCTTCGACTTCCAACAGGCGCTGTTGGAGGCCGTAGAAGAGGGAGATGCAGGGCGTCGAAGGGGTCATGCCTTTGACGTGGTTGTCATGGAACTCGATCAGGTCGAAATAGTACCCGCGGTCCGGGGACTGCTTGGCACGTTCGCGGGCGCGCTCGCTGACGGCGAAGATCGCAAGGCCTGGGGGCAGGGCGAGCGCCTTCTGGGAGCCGGTAAGGAAGATGTCGATGCCGAGCTCGTCCTTCTTGATCGGAATGGTCGAGAAGGAGCTGACGGTGTCGGC
Source organism: uncultured Opitutia bacterium (assembly GCA_903921665.1). Taxonomy (GTDB): domain Bacteria; phylum Verrucomicrobiota; class Verrucomicrobiia; order Opitutales; family UBA953; genus UBA953. Next base: position 4,443 of record CAIXQT010000199.1, on the reverse strand, counting down.
GATCGAGATGACGTCGGGGAATTCGCGGACCACGGCCATGATGTCGGCGATGGGCGAGAGGGTGCCGGTCGAGGTCTCGGAGTGGATGAAGGTGATGCAGTCGAACTTGCCCGTCGCCAGGGCCTTGCGCACGGCTTCCGGGTCGATGGGCTTGCCCCAGTCGAACTGGAGGGCCTCGGCGTACTTGCCGCAGCGCTTGGCGACGTCGTTCCACTTGTCGGAGAAGGCGCCGTTCATGCAATTAAGCACGCCCTTGCGGCACACGTTCCGGAGGGCGCCTTCCATCACGCCCCAGGCGGAGCTGGTGGCGAGGTAGACGGGGTCCTGGGTGTAGAACATCGACTGCAAGCGGGGCTGCATGTCGTTGTAGAGCTTGACGAAGTCGCCGGAACGATGGCCGACCATGGGCTTGGCCATGGCTTGGATGATCGAAGGGGAGACGGTAAGGGGTCCGGGTATATATAGACGATAGCTCATCGTTGGAAGGTGGTGAGGAGGGAGGTGGGTACTTCGGGGTTCTCGAGGCGGACGATCCGGCGATTACCCTCGGCGAGGGTGGCGGTGCGGGGTTTCCAGGTCGAGGCGGCAGATTCGTCGACTTCGGTGAAGGACATGATGACCAGCAGGTCGCCGGGCTTGCCGAGGTGGGCTGTGGCGCCGTTCAGGCAGACTTCCCGGGTGCCGGCAGGGGCGGGGATGGCGTAGGTCTCGAAGCGCTCCCCGTTGGCCAGGTTACCGATCAGGATCTTCTCGTAAGGGAGCATGCCGACCAGGGCCATGAGTTCCCGGTCGATGGCCAATGAGCCCTCGTAATCGAGCCGAGCCGCGGTGACCTCGGCTCGGAGAAGTTTGGTGCGCAACAGGTGTACGAGCATGGCGCTGGGTCGTCCTTCTCAATCGGGATGGTTGCCTTCGTCAAACAACTTTGCATCAATTCGTCCATGGCCGCCAAGCATAGAGGGTTCTTTTCCTCCCTTGGAGAGGTCGTGGCCAGCTATGCCGTAGACGTAGTCTACGAACGGCGCAGGGGCCCGGGGGCCGCCTTGCTTGGGGCGTTCCTGAAGGTGCTTTCATGGATTTTCGAGGTCCTCGTCCGCCTCCGTCTCTGGCTTTATCGCAACCGGCTCTTCCGCGATACGCCCCTCGGTTGCAAAGTCGTGGTCGTCGGTAACCTGACCGTCGGCGGCACCGGCAAGACACCGATCGTGCTCAAGATGGCGAAAGTCCTCACCGACCGCGGTCGTAAAGTCGCCATCCTTTCCCGCGGCTACAAAGGCGCCTCTGACTCGATGCTCAAGCGCTTCTGGCGATGGATGACGCAGGGCAGCCGCCCCGATCCGCTCGTGGTCTCGGACGGTAAGACGGTTCTGGTCGGCCCCGACGAAGCCGGGGACGAGCCTTACATGCTGGCCCAGAATCTCGCCGGGTCGGGCGTGGTCGTCATCGTGGACCGCGATCGCGTCGAGGGCGGACGCTTCGCCTTACGGCGTTTCGGGGTGGATACGATCCTGCTCGACGACGGACTGCAGTACCTTCCGTTGCGCGGGCAGATCAACCTCTTGCTGGTCGATAGCCGCGACCCGTTCGGCAACGGCTCGTTGCTGCCGCGTGGCGTCCTGCGCGAGCCGATCTCCAACCTGAGTCGTGCCTCCTATGTCTTCGTGACGAAGTCCGTGGGCGCGCCCGACCCATCGCTGGTCCGCCTCATCCGTAAGCATAATGCCAAGGCGGAGATCATCGCCTGCTCGCACAGCGCCCGCGAACTCGTCGAGGTCGACGGACCGAAGCGCCTGCCGATGTCCGACCTCATGGGAAGGCGCGTCGCGGCGTTCTCCGGCATCGCCACGCCGGAGCGGTTCGAGGAGATTCTGACCGGCAACGGCGCCAAGATCGTGGCTAATCGCCGCTTCCTCGACCACCATTCCTTCGCCGACGAAGACCTCGACGAGGTGCTTGAGCAAGCGATGCAGGCCAAGGCCGAGATGATCGTGACCACCGAGAAGGACGCGGTCCGGTTGCAGGCGCGCTTCCGCCCCCCGATTCCCCTGATGTTCGTACGGCTGGAAGTCGAAATCCTCGGCGATGCCGAAGGCTTCAACGCCGCGGTCGAACGGATCTGCCTCGGCCCGTCTACTTCTTCTCCGACTGTTCGTTGAGTCGGGCCTGGGCGACCTTCGCCGCCAGCTGGAGGAAGGTGTCCTGGGCGCAGGGCGCGAGTCGACCCATCGGTTCGCAGGCGACGTAGGCGCCATCGGGCATGAGCGCCTTGGCATCGCCTTGGCGGTCACGGTAGACCATGAGGATCTCCTCCTCGATGCGACGACGGACGTGCGCCGAGCGGAGGGGGAAGACGCATTCGATGCGACGCTGGAAATTACGCGGCATCCAGTCGGCGCTGCCCATCAGGAGGATCGGCTGGGCGACGGCGTTCTCGAAGCGGAAGAGGCGGCTGTGCTCCAGGAAGCGGCCGAGGAAGCTTCGTACGCGGATGTTGTCGCTCTTGCCGGCGATGCCCGGCTTAAGGCAGCAGATGCCACGGACGACGAGTTCGATCCGGACGCCGGCCTGGGAGGCTTCGTAGAGGGCGCTGATCACCTCTGGGTCCACGAGGCTGTTGACCTTGGCGAAGATCGTCGCCGTCTTGCCAGCCTTCGCGTTGGCGGTCTCGGCCTTGATCAGCTCCACGATGCGTCGAGCGAGGTCGAAGGGCGCGACGAGGAGGTGCTTGAACTTGGGTCCGGCGAGATTGCCGGTGAGCACGTTGAAGAGAAGGCCGACATCGGCGGTGATCTCTTCGTTGCAGGTGAGCAGCGAGAAGTCGGTGTAGATGCGGGCCGTCTTAGGATTATAGTTACCCGTGCCGAGATGCGCGTAGCGACGGAGTCCGTCTTTTTCTTGGCGCACGACCAGGCATGCTTTGCAGTGGGTCTTGAGTCCCGCGAGGCCGTAGACGACATGCGCGCCGGCCTCTTCGAGCTGGCGGGCCCATTCGATATTATTGAGTTCGTCGAAGCGGGCGCGCAACTCGACGAGCGCCGTGACCTGTTTGCCGTTCCGGGCGGCCTCCTTGAGCGCTTCCACCACGGGCGAATCGCCGCTCGTGCGGTAAAGGGTCAGCTTGATCGCCACGACGCTTTCGTCCTTGGCGGCCTGCCGGATGAAATCGACCACCGGGGAGAACGATTCGTAGGGGTGGTGCAGGATGATATCTTGTTCGGCGATGCGGTCGTAGAGCTTGGCCGGTTCGGCGCATTCGGAAGGAACGACCGAGGCGAAGCTAGGGTAGAGGAGCTCCGGGCGCTGGATCAGGTCGATCAGGCTGCCAAGGCGGAGCATGTTGACCGGGCCGGGGATGCGGAAAGCGTTGTCTGAGGTGAGGTGGATCGAGCCCAGCAGCCACTGCATCTCGCCTTCAGGGACATCGGCTTCGATCTCGAGGCGCACGGGCGCACCTTTGCGGAGGTTGCGGATTTCTTCTTCGATGGCCTCGAGCAAGTTGCCGGCTTCTTCCTCGTCGACGTAAAGGTCGCTGTTACGGGTGATGCGGAACGCCCAGGAGCCTTGCAGTTCTAGTCCGGGGAAAAGCCGGTGGATGAACAGCTGGATGACGTGGCTGAGGAAGGTGAAGCTCTTGCGGTCGGAAAGACCGAGGATACGCGGCAGGATACGAGGCACCGGGACGACGGCGCGGCGAAGCTCGCCGGAAGCGGGGTCTCGCAGCAAGGCCAGCAGGTAGAGTCCTTTGTTGGTCAGGACGGGGAAGGGGTGCGACGGATCGATGGCCAGCGGGGTGAGCGCCGGCAGGATGTCGCGATCGAAGCGCGGAGATAGTTCGGTCCGGGCGACGTCGCCCAGTTGCTCTCTCGCCAGCACTTCGATGCCCTGGGCGGAAAGCGCCGGCAGCAGTTTCTGCTTCCAGCAGCGCTGCTGGTCTTCGACCAAGGCGCGGGCCCGGGCGAGGATGTCGGCGAGGAACTCTTTGGTCGCCGGGTGGCTGGCGGACTCTTCCTGCTGCATGATGCCGGCCACGCGGATCTCGAAGAATTCGTCGAGATTGGAGCTGACGATCGAGAGGAAGCGGACGCGCTCGAGGAGGGGGACGGAATCATCCTCCGCGAGTTCGAGGACACGACGGTCGAAACTGAGCCAGCTGAGTTCGCGGTTGAACATGGATAGATTGGAGGGGAGGGAGCCCTGCCGCGAAGGAGGCAAAAGCTTCTTCGAGCAAATATCCGAAGGATGAGGCAGGCAAACAAATCACCCACCTGGTATGTTACATTATCGTGCCCGCCCGACCCCTGGTGTCCAAAAGACCTGCAATTCTTCGTGATTCGACAGGCGCAGCTTGGGCGCCGGCGGGTGCGGATGTCGCACGATGTCCCCCCGGCCGAAGGTCGCCGCCAGCTTCTTGACCTCATGTTTCGAAAGGCCGCGGGTCGGGAC
>CAIXQT010000198.1 GCA_903921665.1 uncultured Opitutia bacterium | reverse complement strand
TCGGGGATCAGGTTGTTGATCGGGCAGCCGCTGGCCATCCCGCTGATGAGCTTGCCCGTGTGGCAGAACGGCACGCCGCAATCCATGCAGCGGGCGCCCTGTTTCTGGAGCTTCTCGTCGGAGTGGTGATGGTGGATCTCCTTCCAGTCGCCGATGCGGGTGAGGGCATCGCGATCAGGCGGGAGTTCGCGCTGGAATTCGACAAATCCGGTAGGTTTTCCCATGGTGCAGAAGGTCTTTGGTGTGGACGTGAGGGTGATCAGCCGCCGCCGACTCGGGCGGTGTCGCGAGAGTTGATCTCGAAGGCTTCGTTGAGGGCGGCGTCGCCGCTGAGGCCCTTGGCTTCGGCCGTGGCGATGGCCTGGAGGACGCGCTTGTAGTCCTTTGGCATCACCTTGACGAACTTGGCGAGGGAAGCGTCCCAGTTGGCGAGGAGCTTCTTCGCCTTGAGGCTGCCCGTCAGTTCGGCGTGACGCTCGATGAGGCCGCGGAGTTCCGCGGCATCGTTGGCGTCAGGCTTCTCGAGGCCGACCATCTGCTTGTTGCAGCGGGTGGCGAAGTCGCCCTTCTCGTCGAGGATGTAGGCCACGCCGCCGCTCATGCCGGCGGCGAAGTTGCGGCCCGTGGCGCCGAGGACGACGACGCGTCCGCCGGTCATGTATTCGCAGCCGTGGTCACCCACGCCTTCGACGACCGTGGAGACGCCGGAGTTGCGCACGCAGAAACGTTCGCCGGCCATGCCGCGGAAGAACGCCTCGCCGGAGGTCGCGCCGTAGAGGGCGACGTTGCCGAGGATGATGTTGTCTTCGGCCGGGAAGGTGGCCTTGGCGTCCGGGTAGACGATGACGCGACCGCCGCTGAGGCCCTTGCCGACGTAGTCGTTGGCGTCGCCTTCGAGCTCGATGGTCACGCCGGCGGGGACGAAGGCGCCGAGGGACTGGCCCGCGCTGCCCTTGAACTTCAGGTGGATGGTGCCGTCCGGCAGGCCGTCGATGTGCTTCTTCGTGATCTCGTTGCCGAGGATCGTGCCGACGACGCGATGGGTGTTCTTGATCTCGCCTTCGTAGCGGACCTTCTCGCCGCGCTCGATGGCCGGCTGGCACTTCGCCAGCAGGACGGAGAGGTCGAGGCCCTTCTCGAGGCCGTGGTCCTGCTTCTCGGTGCAGAAGCGACCCACTTCGGGGCCGGCCTTCGGCGAGTAGAGGAGCTTGGAAAGGTCGATGCCCTTGGCCTTCCAGTGTTCGACGGCGTGACGCGCTTCGAGGGCGTCGGTGCGGCCGACCATCTCGTTGAGCGTGCGGAAGCCGAGCTGGGCCATGATCTCGCGGACTTCCTGGGCGATGAAGCGCATGAAGTTCACGGTATCTTCCGGACGGCCGGTGAAGTTCTTGCGGAGCTCAGGGTCCTGGGTGGCGACGCCGACCGGGCAGGTGTTGAGGTGGCAGACGCGCATCATGATGCAACCGAGGGTCACCAGCGGGCCCGTGGCGAAGCCGAACTCTTCGGCGCCGAGGAGGGCGGCGATGACGACGTCACGGCCGGTCTTCAGCTGGCCGTCGGTCTCGACGACGATGCGGGAGCGGAGGTTGTTGAGGACGAGGGTCTGGTGGGTCTCGGCGAGGCCGAGTTCCCACGGCAGGCCGGCGTGCTTGATGGAGGTCTGGGGCGAAGCGCCCGTGCCGCCGTCGAAGCCCGAGATCAGGACGACGTCCGCGTGCGCCTTGGCCAC
>CAIXQT010000197.1 GCA_903921665.1 uncultured Opitutia bacterium | reverse complement strand
TTGCCCAGCAGGCACTTCGATCGTGCGGTAGGCGGTACTGCGTCCGTCGCCGGCGACGTCGAGCAGGACGGCGACGCGCGCGGGCTTGGCCCCGTGATTCGTCAGCTTGAGGGTCTTCTTGTCGTAGCCGGTCATGAGGTAGGGGTCCGAGGGCTTGCCCGCTTCGACGGCGGTGTTCTTCCACGGTCCGCCGAAGCCGCGCGGCTTGCCGAGCTTCCAGAGGTCGTCGGCCGTACCGACCCAGACGGCGGCCTTGCCGTCGTCGGAGCGGATGAGGTGCCGGTTGTCCTTGGCGTCCGGATTGATGCCGCTGAGCACGAGCAGACCGCGGTATGAGCAGTAGTCATGCACCGCGGCGTCGCTCGTCGCGATCGGGCGCATGCGGATCGCACCTTTGGCGTTCAGCGCCGGCAACTCGTAGAAGGTACCGTGAGCTTGGAGGAGGTCGCGCTCGGTGCACACTTCGCGCACCTTGCGCAGCGCGCTGCGGGCGAGCAGGCCGTCCTGCGCCGGCGAAGCCGAGCGCGGCAGGCGCCAGCGGACGCCGCTTTCCTCGAAAATCACGGAGGCCTCGTCGGAGGTGATGATGCCTTGCGGGATGAGGGTGTTCCGCTTGAAGAAGTCGGCGCCCTTCTGGTCGGCCATCTTGGCGAGCTTCAGGTCGGCGGAGAGTTCATAGACGTCGCCGAGCGTCGTCTGGTCGGGCGTGACCTCCGCGGCGAGGACCGCGAGCGTCCGCAGATTCGCGCCGCGCGTGAGCAGGAAGGCGCCCTGCGACTTCGCGTCGCCAGCCTTGCTGAGTCCGTCGAAGAGCCCGTCGCGTTCGGTCGTCCGCTTATCCTGCGCGGCGTATTGGAACGTGACGCTGGCCTTGCCGACGTCGCGGTCCGCTTTCGCGCGGATCCAGGCGCCGGGCTGTGCGGCCGGGATCTCGAGCCACGCGGAGCTTTCCCCCGACTTCAGGGTCACGTCACGCCAGGTTTTCCACTCGCCGGAGCCACGCTCGTCGATCTCCAGGCTGAAGGTCGTCGCGCTGACGCCATCGTGCGAGAGGAAGACCGCGCGCTTGGCGAAGCCCCCGAGCAGGAACGGATCCGAGGGCACGCCGGCCTTCACGGTTTCGTCCACCCAGACGCTGCCGCGGCCGATGGCCGGGCCGAGCTTGTCCGGCGTATCGAGCGACGTGAACCATAGGTTCGACTGCGACTGACCGGGGCCGGCGAGCGTGCCTTTGCCGGGGCGCTTGTTCAGGAACTCTGATTTCGCGGTGTCGTCGCAGCCGAAGACGAGGCGGTCCTGCCAGCGCGTGAAGTCGCCGATGACCTTGAGATAGGCGGAGCGCGGCGCGAGGTCCGCGGAATGCTTCGACGAGAAGCCGGCGGGGAACTTCCAGAAGAGCCCGTGCATCGTCATCAGGCGCGAGCCTTCTTCCCCGATGTCGCGGATGCGGGGCCACTCGGTGTTCCAGCCGTGCGCGCCGTCATACGAGTGGCTGCCCTTCGGCAGGCGGTAGCTCGTCCACTTGCCGTCTTCCATGACCATCAGGATGACGGAGCGGAAGTCCCAGCCGACGGTCCAGATCGGATCCTTCGCCGGGTTCGTGTTGCCGGTGAGGCCGCCGGGGCCGGTGACTTCGGTGAACTGGTTGCGGCGGATGAGCGACCAATTCCCTTCGCCGTTGAAGGAACCGAGTCCCCCACTGACGATCGTCGGGTCGACCAGCGCCTTGGGGCCTTGCTCGCCGTTGTTGGCGAGGATGACCAGGCCTTGGCCGGAGTAGAGTCCTTTGCCGTGATAGCCGGCCAGCGTCGAGGTGATGGTCGCCGGGCTGACTTCCGCGGTCTGGCCGGGCTTGGGCACGTTCTTGATCTCCTTGATGAGTCCTTTCACGGCGAGCGTGCGCACATCCACTTCGTAGAGTCCGTCTTCCATCGTGGCGAAGTAGACCTTGTTGGCGGGATCCGTCAGGTGGCGGGCGTTCCCGGTGAGCCGACCGGGCATGAGCTTCGGCGGGATGACGCGTACGTCGCGGTTCGCGCCGATGAAGTAAGGTCCGATGATCAGCTGATCAGACTCCTTGTGAATCAGGCGGTTGGCCGGGGTGCCGCCGACGCTCTCGGGCCGCACGATCTGCTGCAGATCGGGCGTGATCTCGTAGAGCTTGTCGCTCGAGCCGTACGGCAGGTGCGGGCCATAGGTGATGACCCAGAGTCGGTCGGCCCATGGTACGACGGCGCCGGTGCCGCATTCGCCCTCGTTGTTGAAGTAAGCGAGCTCCGGATAGATGCCGGACCATTCCTGAGGCGCGGCGGGGCTGAGCGAGGTGGTCGCGGCCAACGCGATCGCGGCGAGCGTGCGTAACGGAGACGGGGTCATGGGACACTTTTCCCTGCCGGCTGATGGCTGGCAAGGTCAGGATAAGGCCCGCAGCAGAAAGACCAGCAGCAGCCAGCCGGACAAGATCGCCGCCGGAACCCCGAGCAGACGGGCGAGGCTTTTGGACTGAGCCTGTGACAGGAAAGCGGCGGCGAGGAGCGCGCCGCCGAGCGGCCCGAGCCAGCGGTGCGGCAGCGCCAGTTGGATGCTCATGGTCGGCACCAGCGCGCAGGCTTGCGCGATCCAGGTCATCACGTGGAGCAGCGCCGCCGCGAGGCCGTTGATCCAAGCCGCGGGCCCGGCCAGCCGATCGCTGACGCTGCACGCGACCGACGCCATCCCGAGCATCAGCGGTATCTCCGAGAGCGGCACGAGCACGAGGTTCACGAAGACGCCGCCCCAGCTGGCCGAACCGAAGAGCCCGAGCGTGAGCGGCGTGCCTGCGAGGGTGGCCGCGAGCGACACGCACAGGCCGCCGAGCAGGAACTTGCGCGTCCGCCACCGGAGTCTTTGCACCCTGGTCTGCGCCTCGCGCGGAGTCAGGCGTTCTTCCTCCGTCGGGCGCGCGCAGAGGTTCGCCGCCGGCCCGCCGGCCGCGATGATGCCGAGCACGGCCGCATAGCTGAGCTGGAAGCCGGCATCCGTGCAGGCATCAGGCGTGAGGACGAGCGTGACGGCGCAGGCCAGCGCCAACGACTGCAAGGCCGGCGTGGCCCTTTCGCTGGCGTGGCCGCCCCAGAGGAACGCCGCCATGATCCACGCGCGGACGGAAGACGGCGACGCCCCCGTCACCTGGACGTAGAGCCAGAGGAGCGCGAGGATGACGATGCCCGAAGGTAGTTCCGGTAGTCGCGCGCGCTTAGCTAGCCAGAGCAACGCGGCCGCCATGCCGGCGATGTGCAGGCCGCTGATCGCGAAGAGGTGCAGCGTGCCGGTCGTCGCGAACGCCTCCTTCGCGTCCGCGGGCAACAACGCGGTGCGACCGAGCATCGTCGCGGCGAGCAACGCGCCTCCGTCCGGATCGTCCCATGGCAGCGTCCGGAGCCATTGCTCTAGCCGCTGTTGCTGGGTCTGTCGCCAGACGGCGAAGCGCGTGGGCGGCGCGAGTTCGCCGAGCACCCGACCGCCTCGCAGTTTCAATGTCGCGCCTTGCGAACGCAGCCAGGCGTCGAAGCCGTCGGCGTCCGCGGAGATCGCCGTCAGTCCGCCGGCGACCATCAGTTCGGCGCCTTCGGCGGGACACGCTCCGTGCGCCGAGAGCGCGACGCGTCGCCGGAAGTATCCGCCGTCGCGGTCGGTGATCCAACCGAGCCCGGTCCAACCGTCGCCGCCTTTGCGCACCGTCGCTCTTTCGACGAGGATCGGCAGTTCGACGAACGGTCGTCGAACCATCGCCGTCGTCTGCGGCGGCACCCGTAGCTGATGCCACGCCGCGCCGATCGCCGTGCCGGCGATCACGATCGCGACTCCGGCGATGATCGCATGGCGGCGGGCGGACCATCCGAGCACGGCCGCGAGTCCTCCGACGATCAGCCACGGGCCCGGCGAAACTCCCGAGACGGCGTCGAGCGAACAGCCGAGGAGGAGGGGAAGGGCGAGCCACAGCGCCGGACAGTGTCCGAAGCGGTCGGTGCTCAGGGAGTCTTGTTCCAGGGGGTCGGGCCTTGCCATGCACGGAGGCCTTGGCCTCCGACGGACAGGGACCGGACCTCCGCGGCGAGCGAAGCCCAGGCGGGGTGCTTGGCGAGGACGGGGTCCTGAAGGAGATTACTTAGGGGGATCACGACGAAGCTCCGGGAAGACCACCTAGGGTGGGGGAGGGTGACCGTCGGGCTGTTCCAAGCGCCCTCTTCATAGAAGAGCAGGTCGATGTCTAGGGTGCGGGGGCCGTTGCGGTTCGCGGTCCGCTCCCGGCCAAGCTCGCGCTCAATCTCAAGGGTTTTAGCCAAGAGCTCATCGGGATTTAAATCACAAGTAATTGCTAGGCAAAGATTTAAGAAATTAGGCTGATCGGCATACCCTACCGGATCCGAGTCCACGGCCTCCGAAATGGCTAAAACCATTAAACCAGGCACCTGGCGGAGACGCCCGATAGCTTGGGCCAGGATATCGGCCCGGTCTCCGAGGTTGCTGCCTAGGCCGAGGATAGTGTGATGGGGGTGTCCCTTCACGCCCGCTCGCGACGGATCTTCACGGAAATGGCGTCGAACTCGGCAGCCACCGGGGCGAAGGGTTTGGTGACTTCGACCGTCACGGCCTTGACGACCTCGAAAGTGCCCAGAATACGGGCGGCAATCTGCTGGGCCAGGGTCTCGATCAGGTAGACCGGCTGGCCGGTCAGCTGGGCTTCCACGGTCCGGATGACCTTGGCGTAATCCACGGTCAACTTCAGGTCGTCGGCGGCGGCCGCCGGACGGGTGTCGACTTCGAGGTCCACGGAGACGGTGAACCGCTGGCCGAGACGCTTCTCCTCGGGCAGCGCCCCATGGTGTCCGAAGGACTTGATGCCGGCGATCCTGATGATGTCCACGCCCCGATGAATGCCCGCCCGGGACGACCCTGCAAGCGCCTTCCCGCGGCCCGCCCGCAATTGTTAGAAGTCCCCACTTGACCACCCTTCCAGCGGTCGCTGACAGTCCGCGGAACACTATGCCTAAGAGGACCGATATCCGCTCAATCCTCATCATCGGCTCGGGACCGATCATCATCGGCCAAGCCTGCGAGTTCGATTATTCCGGCACCCAAGCCTGCCGATCGCTTCGCGAAGAAGGTTATCGCGTCATCTTGGTGAACTCCAATCCGGCCACGATCATGACGGACCCGGAGACGGCGGACGTCACCTACGTGGAACCCCTCACGGTCGAATCCGTGGAACGCATCATCGCCAAGGAGAAACCCGATGCGCTCCTCCCGACCCTCGGTGGCCAGACGGCGCTCAATCTTTCCCTCAAGCTCGCCCGCACCGGCATCCTCAAGAAGTACGGCGTCGAACTCATCGGCGCCAAGGAAGACGCGATCGAGCGCGGCGAAGACCGCGAGATCTTCAAGAAGCTGATGCTCGACATCGGCCTCGACGTTCCCCGTTCCCGCGTCGTGAAGTCCCTCGACGCCGCGCGCGAGACCATCGCCCTCATCGGCGGAGAATTCCCGGTCATCATCCGTCCGTCGTACACGCTCGGCGGTACCGGTGGCGGCATCGCCTACAATAAGGAAGAGTTCGAGCGCATGGCCCAGGCCGGCCTCGACGCCTCGCCCGTCCACGAGGTCCTCATCGAGGAATGCCTCCTGGGCTGGAAGGAATACGAGATGGAAGTGATGCGCGACCACAAGGACCAGTGCGTCATCATCTGCTCGATCGAGAACTTCGATCCCATGGGCGTCCACACGGGCGATTCCATCACCGTCGCCCCGGCGCTCACGCTGACCGACAAGGAATACCAGCTGATGCGTGACGCTTCGTTCGCCGTCATCCGCGCCGTCGGCGTCGAGACCGGCGGTTCGAACATCCAGTTCTCGGTCAACCCGGCCAACGGCCGCATGATCGTCATCGAGATGAACCCGCGCGTGTCGCGTTCGTCCGCCCTCGCCTCCAAGGCCACCGGCTTCCCGATCGC
>CAIXQT010000196.1 GCA_903921665.1 uncultured Opitutia bacterium | reverse complement strand
TCCACTCGTGGTCCTTGGTGTAATGGAGGTCGGCAGGGACGTTGCTCATGGCTTCTGGGTAAAGTGGGCGGAGATTATTTCAACCCTTCACTTCACGAAAGGCTCGGTCGCGAGGCGGAGCGGGATGCGGTTGCCGCGGATGTCGACGGTCAGCGAGGCGGACGAAGCGTGGCCGGCGGCGACGAGGGCCGTGCCGATCGGCTTTCCTAGCACCGGGGACTGCGTGCCCGAGAGCACTTCGCCGACCGGCGTCTCGCCCGAGTAGACCACGGCGCCTTGGCGGGCGATGCGGCGGTCATCGAGGGAGAAGAGCACCACCGAGGAGGACGGGCCGCCTTGGGCCTGGCGGTGGAGCGCTTCGCGGCCGATGAAGTCGGGCTTCGCGAATTTCACCGTCCAGCCGAGGCCGGCCTGGATGGGGGAGATCCGTTCCGAGATCTCATGTCCGTAGAGCGGGTAGTTGGCTTCGAGGCGGAGCGAGTCGCGGGCGCCGAGGCCGGCGGGGACGAGACCGTGGGGCTTGCCGGCGGCGAGGAGCGCGCGGGCGACCTTCTCGGCGGAAGCCGCGGGTAGGTAGATCTCGAAGCCCGGCGAGCCCGTGTAGCCCGTGCGCGAGATGAGGCAACCTGGGACGCCGGCCACTTCGCCGACCACGAAGCCGAAGCGCTTGATCGATGCCAGCGGCGTCGCGGTCGCCAGCGCCAGGATCGCTTCGGCGCGCGGGCCTTGGAGCGCGAGCTGGGCCCAGGCGGCGCATTCGTCGAGCACCTCGACCTGCTGGGCACCGATGTGGGCGCGCATCCAGGCGATGTCCTTCGGCGCGTTGGAGGCGTTGAGGCAGATCAGGAATTCGTCCTCCGCGAGGCGGTAGACGATCAGGTCGTCGACGCAGCCGCCGTCGGGCTGGCACATCACCGTGTAGCGGGCCATGCCGACCTTGATCGTGGCCATCTCATTGGTCATGATCCCGTCGAGGAATTTCGCGGCGTCGCGGCCGCGCACGCGGGCTTCGCCCATGTGCGAGACGTCGAAGAGCCCGGCCGCCTGGCGGACCGCCATGTGCTCCTCGATGATGCCCGTGTATTGCACCGGCATCTCCCAGCCCGCGAAGGGGACGATACGGCCGCCGAGTTCGACGTGCAGGGCGAAGAGGGGCGTGCGGGAGAGCGGGTCCGACATAGTGCCGTTAAGGTGCGGCCCCCGGCTTTTTCTTCCAACAAAAAAGCCCGGCCGAGCGGCCGGGCTTTTCGAGGCGGAGCGAGGCCGGCTCAGAGGCCGAGTTCCTTGCGGAGCTCGGAGAGGGCGGCCTTGTATTCTTCCTCCGTGATCGACTTCGCGCGGCGGCGGCTTTCGAGGAGCGCATAGCGGGAGCTGAACTCGGAGTACTTGAGGGCTTCGGTCTTGGCCTTGGCGGCTTCGGCGACCTTGTTGGCTTCGGCGACCTTGGCTTCGGCGTCGGCCTTGGCGGCCATGAGGGCTTTGTTGGCGTCGGCCAGCTTGGCTTCGGCGGCGAGGCGCTCGTCCGCCAGGCTCTTCTCGGCGTTCTGATTGGCGGCGGCGATCGCCTTGGCGGCTTCGGCTTTGGCTTCGGCGATGGCCTTTTCGGAGGCCTTGATCGCTTCGGCGACCTTGGCTTCGCCGGCGAGGCGCTCGTCGGCGACGGCCTTCTCGGATGCGGCGACCTTGGACTGGAGGGCCTTCACGTCATCGTTGGCCTTGGCGACGGCCTGCTCAGCGGCGGCGGTGGAATTCTTGGCGGCTTCGGCCTTGGCCTTGGCCAGGGCTTCATTGGCCTTGGCAGCTTCGGACTTCTGCTCTTCGAGCGCCTTCTGGAGGTCCGCGAGACCCTTGGCGGCTTCGGCCTTGGCGTCGTTGACGCCGAGCGAAGCGACACGGTTCAGTTCGTCGGCGCGGGCGTTGAGGGCCTTGATCGCGGCGTTGGAATTGGCCTGGGATTCGTTGAGGGACTTGATTTCAGCGGCGTAGGCCTGCTCGAGTCGGCCGAGGCGATCTTCGTCGCTCTTCACGGCGGCGGCGGCCTTGACGACGTCGGCCTTGGCGGCGACGACCTTCGTTTCGGTGCCGGAGAGGGCGGCGCGACGGGCTTCAACGGACTTCAGGTTCTTGGCGGCGTGGGCGCGGGCGGCTTCGGCTTCGGCGGTCGCCTGCTGGAGGGCGAGCTCCGCTTCGGCGAGCTTGGCCTTGGCGGCGGCGTCCTGGTTCTTGGCGGCCTTGGCATCGGCGATGCCCTTCGCGAGTTCGGCCAGGCGGTTCTTGCTGCCGGCTTCGCGGACGGCGAGGGCGGCCTGGATCTTCGTGGCGGCTTCCTTCGTGGCGGCGATGTCGTTGCGCAGACCTTCGCGGGCGGCTTCGGACTGTTCGCCCAGGGCCTTCTTCGAAAGCTTCTTGAATTCAGGGGTGTCGGAAGGCGGCACGCCTGCTTCGCCGGCGGCGGGGACCTTCATGAGGTTGACGCGCACCGTGGCGGGGAAGCCGAACTCGATGCCTTCGCTCGTCGTGATCAGGCGCGGCTTGAGCTCGGTCGTCTCGGTGACGAAGCCGCCCTTGCCGACCTGCAGGTCGTAATTCTTGGTACGGTCGAGTCGGATCGTGGCCGGCGTGCGGCCGACCGGCTCGCCATTGAGGCGAATCGCCGCGGCGGTCGGATTAGAGGAGACGATGACTTCGTCCACGTTGGCCGAGTCGACCGAGGATTTGCAGCCGGCGAACACGGCGCAGAGGGCGAGGAGAGAGACGGAGATACGCATAATACGGGGCTGGGGGTGGTTGAATTCCGTCCAAAAACAAATCTGTTTCAACCCCTAAACGCCGTATTTCCTGAGGGGTTGACACCGTCGGGCTGTGAACAACCCTGTGAACAGGGAGTTGGCCAGCATAGCTCAGTTGGTAGAGCAGCCGCCTTGTAAGCGGCAGGTCGTCGGTTCAAGTCCGACTGCTGGCTCCATCCCCGCCTTGATTAAGGCCTGAATTCAGGCCTTAGGGGCGCTCCGGGGTGGTCGGCCCCCAACCTTCTCCCCTGCGCAGGGCGTCGGCCATACGCAGGACCGGCCGAATCGCGGCGACCTCATGCACCCGGATCATCGAGACCCCTTGGGCGACGCCCCAGACGGCCGTGGCATCGTTGCCGACGCCGCGGCGCAGCGGATCGGTTTCGCCGAGCACGAGGCCGAGCGTGGATTTACGGCTCGTGCCGAGCAGCACCGGGAAGCCGAGCGCGGCGACCTTCGAGAGGTCGCGCACCAACGCGAGATTCTGCGCGGGCGTCTTCCCGAAACCGAAGCCCGGATCCGTCCAGAGCTGTTGCGGCGGCATCCCGGCGGACTGCGCGCGGCGCAGCGAGCCGCGCAGATCGTCGAGCACCTCCGGCCAGAAGTCCGCATAGTCCGCTTGCGCGCGGCGATGCATCAGGATGAGCGGGCAGCGCAGGCGGGCGCAGGCCGACCCCATCGGCGACTCGTCAGGACGGGCTTGGAAGCGACCTCCTTCGACGTCGTTGATCAAGTCCGCGCCGGCTTCGACGCACGCGTGGGCGACCGCGGGCTTATAGGTGTCGATCGAAAGCGCGGCCTGCGGAAAGCGGCGGCGCAGCGCCTTCACGATCGGCAGCAGGCGGGAGAGTTCGGTCGCGGCGTCGACCGGCGTGGCCCCGGGTCGCGTCGATTCGGCGCCCAGGTCGAGGACGTCGGCGCCTTCGGAGAGGAGCGATTCGGCGCGAGCGAGGGCGGCGGCTTCGTCGTCGAGCTGACCGCCATCGGAGAACGAGTCCGGGGCTAGGTTCATGATGCCCATGATCAGGGTACGCTTCCGCCAGTCGGGCAGAGGGGTGCCATGCGGGCTGGTCCAGGACATAGGATGGGGGTTAAAGAGGCGGCTCGGCGGTGCAACCCCCAAGGCAGGGCAGGAGGCGGAGGCAGGCGGCCGTAGACTTATTAGACGAAATGATGAGACCTAATCGATACTAAGTCATTGTATTTTAACGATTTAAAGAAAATTGACCACCCTCGGTCCGTCTAGAGCACATTTTATGAGCGTTTACCCCTGCCGGGGCTTGCAAATCACAACCTTTTTACGGATTTTTCCGCGTCCGAAACTCATCTTTATGTTTTCTCGCTTCTTTAGTCGGGTAGGTCTGCTGGCCGCCCCCTTCCTGGCCATGATCATGGTCGGATGTTCTAAGGCCGACATGACCGTCCGCCAGTCGACCTTGGACCCCAAGGGCCCGGTCGCCCAAGTCCAGTATGACGTCTTCATGGCCACCGTCTGGTTGGTCGTCGTCCTCTTCGTCCTCGTCGGCGGCCTGCTCGTCTTCGCCGTCATCAAGTTCCGCTCCCGTCCGGGCGACGAGAACAAGCCTGCCATCGTCGAAGAAGGTCACGGCAACCCGCTGATCGAGATCGGCCTCATTACCGCTTCCATCGGCGCGCTCGTCATCATCGCCATCCCGACGCTCAGCGCCATCTGGTACACCGATGACGTCCCGGCCGAATCCGTCCCGACGTCGAAGCTTTCCGCCTGGTATCCCCGCGTCGAAGGCGCCCGCGAGAACTACGCCAAGGCCGTCGAAGGCCAGGTGCTCGAGATCGACGCCATCGGCAAGCAGTGGTGGTTCCGTTTCGAATACCCGCAGCTTGGTCTCACCAACGACGCCAAGCACTCCGTCCCGAACGAACTGGTGATTCCCAAGGGCGTCGCCGTCCGCATCAACCTCCGCTCCGAGGACGTCATCCACTCCTTCTGGGTGCCGAAGATCGCCGGCAAGGTCGACCTCATGCCGGGCCGCAAGAACCACATGTGGATCCAGGCCGATCAGACCGGCCACTATTACGGCCAGTGCGCCGAATTCTGCGGCGACTCGCATGCCTACATGCTTTTCCGCGTCGAAGTCGTCGAGCCCGCCGAGTTCGCCAAGTGGGTGCAGAAGCAGAAGGCCGATGCCGCTCCCGTCGCCGCCGGCACCAAGGCCGACAAGGGCAAGGCCCTCTTCGCCGCCAAGAGCTGCGTGATGTGCCACAATGTCGGCGGCCATTTCGGCGCCGGCGCGGTCGGCCCGGACCTCACGCACCTCGCTTCGCGCAAGTCGCTCGCCGGCGCGTGGCTCGACAACCGCGATCCCGTCGCCCAGCGCGCGCTCGAGCAGAAGACCGGCAACACCGAGTCCTCCGTCGAGGTCGACCATGCGACCTTCAAGGCCAACCTCATCAAGTGGATCGGTTCCTCCGGCGTCGCGCACGGCGCCGACGGCAAGCCGACCAAGGACGTCAAGCCCGGCAACCGCATGCATTACTACAAGATGTTCAACGTGGCCGGCCTGCGCGAGACCAACCAGTCCTTCACCGCCGAGGAGCTCGACTGCCTCGCCGAATACCTCCTCACCCTGAAGTAAACCTTCCGCTCCTTTCACACCCATGTCCCACGATTCCCATCACGCTCCGGTCGCCTGCAAGACCGAGCTGGCGCCCGAGCGCAGCGACCTCGGCCTGATCCGTCCTGACCGCGCGACCGGCTGGATCGACTGGCTGACGACCGTCGACCACAAGAAGATCGGCATCCTCTACGGAGCCTTCGCCATGTTCTACTTCCTCGTGGGCGGCGTCGAAGCCCTCGCGATCCGCACCCAGCTGGCCCGCCCGGACAACGACTTCGTCACGGCGCGCATGTACAACCAGCTGTTCACCATGCACGGCACGACGATGATCTTCCTCGGCGTCATGCCCCTGTCGGCCGCGTTCTTCAACTTCCTCGTGCCGCTGCAGATCGGCGCCCGCGACGTCGCCTTCCCGCGCCTCAACGCGTTCTCGCTCTGGACCTTCGTGTTCGGCGCCTTCGTCCTGAACGCCTCCTGGTTC
>CAIXQT010000195.1 GCA_903921665.1 uncultured Opitutia bacterium | reverse complement strand
GGAAACCGGATGATTGGCTGCGGTGTGTCTTTGGGTAGGGCTGACCGCCTCGGTCAGCCGCGGTTGAGCGAGGGCGCTCAACCCTACCCGGCCGCCGCAGGGTGGCCGGTGTTAGGGGCCTGGCTACGCCGCGCCCTCCGCAGAAGAAAGGACGACAAATTTCCTGAACCCGAACCTGAACCTGATTACCCGCACCTGGCTCATGATGGCCGAGACCCGAGACCTAAAATCCATACCCCCAGCCAATCATCCAGTCTCCGGTTTCCCTGCCTTGATGGCTCGTCCCAACCGCCAACCGCTTACCGCCAACCGCTTACTTAACCATCTTGCCCCACCCCACCATCGTCTCCTTCAGCAGCTCCTTGGAATCCATCTTGATCCCGAAGCCCTGGAAGCCGAACGGCCCGCGATAGCCGACGGCACGGGTCTTGGCGACCAAGATGCCGACATCATAGGTGCCACGGCCGAGCGGCTGGATGAGTTTATCCCAGCCGAGTTTCTGCGTGTCGCCGGTGTCGGCGCCGTTGATCGTAATGAAGTTCAGCCGAGGCAGCGCCTCCCGGATGAGCGGCAGCGGGTCGCGCTCCGAGCCTTCGACCTTGAGCCAATGGCAAAGATTAAACGTCACGCCGAGCGCCGGGTCGTCGACTTTGTTCGCGACGCGCAGGCAGACCTCAAACTGTGCCGCCCAGAAACCAGTATGCGGATAAAGCGAGACCTTCACGCCCTTGGGCTTCGCATAGGCCAACAGCCGCTTGAGCTGAGGCACGACAATCGTGTCGCCGTATTCAGGCCCGGCCTTCACGCCGGCCGGAAAAGCGACCTTATTGACACCGAGCCAGAGCGTGCCGCCGGTGCCCGCAAGGCCGTCGACAGCCTTGGTGAGATCAGCCGGTAACTCCGTCTGGCCATAAGCGAAGCTCGTGACATGGTAGCCGTTGAAGAGTGCGAGTTTCTGGGCGCCCAGTGCCGCGGCGTAGGCCTTGGCCGACGACGGCGTACCGCCTAAACCCGCGTAACCAAGATTGGCCAGCACCTGAGCGCATTCCGCTGGCGGAAGTTTCGCCGCGGTATCCATCGCGAAGAAGGGCGGCATCTCCGCCGCCAGGGAAGCGATGGTCATTAATCCGAAGGCGAAGAGGGTACGCATAAAATTTATCGGATCTTCACCCCGCGGGCGGCGAGTTCTCGGAGGAACTCCTGCGGCACCGGCGGGCTGATGACGAAATTCTTGAACCAGCCGGTGCGACGACGGAGCAGCACCATGCGCTTAGGGTCGACGGTGTTGGTCCAATGCTCATTCCAGAAGACCCAATCGTGCGCAGCCCACTCGATATCGCTCAGGGCGATCTTGCGAGCGGAGTAGCCGTAGAAGCGCACGCGCATAAAAGCTTCGTCGACGGTGAACGTCATAGCCCAGAAAATCGCATGGAGTAGCAACCCGGCGAACGCGAAGGACCCGATCAGGGGCAGCAGATGCAGGAAGACCTCCATTTGAAGGGGAAACATAGGGTTAATCCGCCGGGCTTAAACCCAAAACCAAGCCCACGCTGGACAGCCCTGCCTTGGGCGGGTTGCCTATGGCTATGGCCCGCGCGACGAAGCACCTGAATACGAACGCCCTCTGGGCCGACGTGGGCGTGCGCACCCTCCGCCGCCTCGGACTCACGCACGTGGTGATCTCGCCCGGCTCGCGCTCGACGCCGCTCGCCCATGCTTTCGCCGAAAGCGCCGGCCTGCACGTGACGGTCGCGTTGGACGAACGTTCGGCCGGCTTCATCGCCCTCGGCCTCGCCAAGGCCACCGGCCGCCCCGCCGCCCTGCTCTGCACTTCCGGCACCGCCGCCGCCAACTACCTGCCCGCCGTCGTCGAAGCCCGCCTCTCGGCTACGCCCCTTCTCGTCCTGACCGCCGACCGCCCGCCCGAGCTGCGCGAATGCCACTCCGGTCAGACGATCACCCAGAACGGCATCTACGGCTCATACCCTGTCTGGTCCGCCGAGGCCGCCGTGCCCGCCGCCGACCTCGGCCTGCTCCGTCACTGGCGCCAGGTGCTGGTCGACGCCTGGCAGCGCTCGCAAGGCCCTCTGGCCGGCCCGGTGCACCTCAATCTGCCCTTCCGCGACCCTCTCGCCCCCTCCGACCCTGAAAAGGGCTTCAAGGCGCCCACAGGCCTGAATCTCGAAACCTTCACCGCCGTCCCGCCCTGCGGCATCGTCCGCCCGACGCTCACGCCCGCCACGGTCGCCAGCCTGCTCCCGAAGACGGACCGCGGCGTCATCGTGGTCGGACCGCATGCCTTCGAGGATCGCGACGAGAGCGCCGCGGCCCTGCGTGAGCTTTTCCAGCTGACCGGCTGGCCGATCCTCGCCGACGGCGCCGGCACGCTCCGCGGCGACCTCGCGGGCGACGCTTCGCTGGTCTCGGGCTACGACCTCATCCTGCGCGACGCCAAAGCCGCCAAGGCACTGCGTCCGCAGGCCGCGGTCTTCGTCGGCCCGCTCCCGACCAGTAAGGTCCTGCGCGCTTGGCTCAAGGATGGCGACCTCACCGTCATCCAGCTCGGCCGCGCGGGCGAGAACACCGACCCGACCCATTCGCGCTGGAGCCGCCTCGATGGACAGCTCGTGCCTTCGGGCGACAAGGTTTCGGCGAAGGCCTCCGCTTACGGCAAAGCCTGGCAAACGGCTCAGAAAGCCGCCGCCAAGAAGCTCACGCGCATCGTGGACGTCGACTGGCCCTTCGAAGGCCGCGTCGTTTCGTTGCTCGACGAAGCCCTCGGACCCGATGACCGCCTCTTCGTCGGCAGCAGCATGCCGATCCGCGACGTGGAGTGGTTCTATCATCCGCCCGGCCCGGGCCCGGAAGTGCTGACCAACCGCGGTGCCAACGGCATCGACGGCACGGTCTCGACCGCGCTCGGCGCTTCGCTCGACGGCAAGCGCACGGTGCTGCTCTGCGGCGACCTGACTTTCCTGCACGACAGCAACGCCCTGCTTTCCGCCTACGGCCACCGCGGCGACCTCACGGTCGTGGTGATCAACAACCAGGGCGGCGGCATCTTCAATCACCTCGCCGTCGCGCAGAGCGCCCGCTTCGAACAGCTCTGGGGCACGCCGCAGGCGACCGACCTCGGCAAGCTCTGCGCCGCCCATAAAGTACGTCACGACCTCGCGGACGGATGGAACGACCTACGTCGCCTCCTCGAAGTCCGCGGCAAAGGCGTCCGCGTCATCGAATTCCGGACCGATCGCGAAGCCGACGCCGCCTGGCGCCAGAAGTCGTTCAAGTAAGGGGTCAGACCGCTTCTGAGCGATATCTGTCAGAAGCGGTCTGACCCCTTACTTTGCTCTGTCCCTATTTTCATCCGGTGGCTTAATGATCGTATGCGTTCGGCCTTCTTCGCCCTGCTCGCCTATTGCGTGTCATTGGTAGCGGCTGACAAGCCGGCGGTGGTGGCCGACGTAGCCGTCCCGCGCACGGAACTCCAGACTCAGGTCGCGCCGGGCGCGTCGCTGAAGTTCGATTTCCCGGAACTGACCGTAGATCGTCACGGTGCGCTCGCCGCCTGCCACGTGAAGCTTCCCGCCGGCTACGAGGCCGGAAAGAGATATCCGCTGGTGGCCTGGCTGGGCGGAGGCGAAGGCGGCAACAACCCGAGCGGCTCATTCCTGCCCGCAGGCGACTTTATCCTCGTCGGTCTCCCCTACCCCAAGGGCGCGAACAACCCCGCCCAGGCGAACATGGTCGGTGATTATGCGAAGGTCTGGACCTACCAACGCTTCATGCTCGATGAGATCGCGAAGGTGATCCCGAACCTCGACAAGCAACACTCGATCATCGCCGGCTTCAGCAACGGAGCGCACGCGATCGACGGCATGCTGCGCCTGAGCGGCCGTCCGAAGCTCACCGACTATTTCGGGATTTTCGTCTTGGCCGACGGCGGCGGCACTGCGTATTCCTCGAAAGGCAATCTGCCCGACCTGAAGGGCAAGTTCGCCTACGCCTGCTGGGGCGGTGAAAAAGGATCCAACAAACCGGCCACCAGCCAGTTGCCCAAGGCCCTCAAGGCCAAGGGCGCGACCGTGGTCGGCAGCGAGATGGCCGGCGTCGGCCACGCCTTCGCGGAGTCCGAGCATCCCAAGGTCGCCGCGTGGCTGGAGAAGGTCGCCCTGGCCACGCCGGCGAAGAAGTAAGCCGCTGGCCTAAAAATAGGCCTTCAGGAATTCGGCTTCGGTCGCGGAGAGCGCCGACTCGCCGGTGGCCATAGCGAGAGACTTAGGGAAGCGCTGGTGCTCCGCCGGTAGCACGCGGAAGCCGTGGCGTTCGTAGATGGCCGGCTTGACCTCGGAGAAGAGCAGGAAGCGCGTGTCGAGCTGAGCGAAGCGATGCAGCTCCATGACGGCGCGCAGGAGCAACGAAGCGTAGCCTTTGCCCCGCTGATCCGGCGAGGTCGCGACGGACGCGAGACCAATGAGGCTTTCGCGGAAGCGCAGGACATTCAACGCAGACACAGGCTGACCGGACACGTCCTCGAGCAGGTAGCGCGTACCGCGGACATGGTTTGGGTCCTGATCCTTATCGGTGCAATATTGGTCAAAGGTCTTCCCGTGCTTCCAGGCGTCGTAGCCGAAGGCCAGGACGGTGCGCAGCTCTTCGGGCTGCACCAGCCGAAGCCGACCCACCGGAGTGAAACGCGGGCGGCCGTCCTCGATCGTGCCTTCGAACATCGGTTGCGGACGGACCCACGTGCGCGCCGCCGGATTATCATACAGGCAGCGATAGACGACCTGCGGCGAAAGGTCCTCGGAATGCGCCGCGCCCCCGAGCCGAAGGTAATGGTTGCCCTTGTAGTGGCGATAGAGGGTCCAGGACATGGCGGAATAGGGCCAGAGTTAGGGCTAGGGCTGGGGCTAGGCAAGACAGCGGGTAGGGCTGAGCGCCCCGCTCAGCCGCAGTCGTACCCCACGGCTGACCGAGGGCGGTCAGCCCTACCAAAGAAAAAGGACAGCACGTGGTACTGTCCCTACCTGAGCGTGTCACTGGCCCCAGCCCTGGCCCTAGCCCTTACTCTGAACGATCACTTCGCCGGGCCCCAGTGGGACGTGAAGGGGTGCAGGATGAAGAGCGGCTTACCGACGACATCCTTGGCGGGGACCTCGCCCCAGCCGCGCGAGTCGAAGGAGTTCGAGGAGTTGTCGCCCATCGCGAAATAATGACCAGGGGTCACGGTATATTCCTGCTGCAGCGGGATCGCGTAGCGGTCACCGCCGGCTTCGGGCAGGTAGCCATAGTAGCCTTTATCCATGACCCTTCGGCTGTTGAGCACCATCGGCTCCGGCGAGGTCACGACCTTGCCATCGACGAACAACTCACCCTTTTCGCCCACGCGGAGCTTCTGGCCGGGGACGCCGGCCAGACGCTTGACGTAATAGTTCTGCGAGGGCTGGCCGTACTGGTCGTTGAGCCCCGGGATATTGTTCGTGCGGAAGACGAACGTGTCGCCGCGGGCGGGCTCGACGAAATGATAGGACATGCGATCCACGAAGAGCATGTCACCCGTCAGGATGTCGAAGTTGAGCATCGTCTGGCCGGCCGTAGCCTGCTTGCCAGTCATCAGTACTGGGCCGAACGGACCGTTCTTGATGCGACCCTCGCGGGCGGCCTTGGCGAACACCACGCGCCAGCGGTCCTGATCCTGGCGGGGCAACTTCAGCTTGGCCTCTTCGGGGAAGAACGTACGGAGCAGCACCGTCTCGAAACCGAAATCGGCCGGCATCGTCACGGCCTGCATGGATGCGCCGACCTGGATCTCATGCTTGTCCGCCGGGCCCTTCCAGATGCCCGTGCCGAAGATACCGTCGTCGATGGTGCGCTGGCGGGAGCGCAGGCCGTACTCGACCTGGTTGTTGCCGTAGCGCTGCATCACGATCGGGATACCCACTTCGCCGGTCGCTTCGGCGGGAATCACATAGGTCCAGGTCCACTGGACCTTCTCGAGCAGGCGCAACGGAAGGCTCGGGACGGGATCGTCGGCGGCGCGCACCTCGGCGGTCATGCCGTTGTACGTGGGCCACATGGAGTTCGTGGGAATCTTGAACGGCTGCAGGAAGAAGCTGCGGATCGAACCGGCCACGATGGCGGCCATGACCACCATCTCGGTGTAGTCGGTGCCCGTGGAAACCGGGTAGATCTTGCCGCCGTTGCGGACGAGGACCTCGTGCAGCCGATTCAGGAGGGCTTCGACCTGCGTGATCTCCGTCGTCCGGTCCTTGGAGGCGGCGCGCACCTTGTCGACCAGTTCGAGCTGCTCGTTGAGCGCCTCCTTGGTGAGCACGTCGGCACGGTAAAGTTCGATCTTCTCCGAGGCCTCGAGCAAGGCCTTGCCGATCTTGCGGAGCTTGCGACGGTAGTAGAAAGACATGGGAGAGACCTACCCAAACTAACGGCCACCCCACCGAGGGAAAGCCCGAATTGGGGCTCAACCCTCGTTCTTGAGGATCTTGATGAAGGCTTCCTGCGGGATGTCGACCTTGCCGATCTGCTTCATGCGCTTCTTACCCTCCTTCTGCTTGTCGAGGAGCTTGCGCTTACGGGAGATGTCGCCGCCGTAGCACTTCGCGGTCACGTCCTTGCCGACGGAGCCGATGGTCTCGCGGGCGATGACCTTGGAGCCGACGGCCGCCTGG
>CAIXQT010000194.1 GCA_903921665.1 uncultured Opitutia bacterium | reverse complement strand
TCGTTCTTCTTCCATTCGACTTCGACGGTGTGGACTTCCTTGAGGTTGCCCTGTTCGTCGGCGACGAACTTCGTGGCCGTGGTGAGGTAGACGCGAGGGTCGGAGCCGTACTTGGCGGCGGCTTCTTCCTGACCGTAGTCGACCTTGTAGGTCTTCGGCCATTCCGGCCAGGGGTTGTCCTTGGCGCGGGTGGCGGGGGCCTTGGCCATGATCTCGAGCTGGATGACGGACTTGCAACCGTGGCGCAGCGAGGTGCCCACGCAGTCGGTGCCGGTGTCGCCGCCGCCGATGATCACGACGTCCTTGCCCTTGGCGGTGATGGTCGCGTCGGGGGACTTGCCGTCCAGGAGGTTCTTCGTGTTCGCGTGCAGGAACTCCATCGCGAGATGGATGCCCTTGGCTTCGCGGCCGGGCAGGGGAAGGTCGCGGCCCTTGGTGGCGCCGACGGTGAGGATGACCGCGTCGAAGTCCTTGCGGAGCTGTTCGGGCGAGACATCGACTCCGACGTTGACGCCGCACTTGAAGGTGACGCCTTCGGCCTCGAGTAGGGAGATGCGGCGCAGGACCACTTCCTTCTTCTCGAGCTTCATGTTCGGGATGCCGTACATCAGCAGGCCGCCCGGACGGTCGGAGCGTTCGAAGACGGTGACGTTATGGCCGGCGTAGTTGAGCTGCGCGGCGGCGGAAAGGCCGGCAGGGCCGGAGCCGATGACCGCGACCTTCTTGCCGGTGCGCTTCGTCGGGGCGCGGGGGATGACCCAGCCGTTCTCGTAGCCCTTGTCGATGATCGAGACTTCGATGTTCTTGATCGTGACGGCCGGCTTGTTCATGCCGAGCACGCAGGAGCCTTCGCACGGGGCGGGGCAGACGCGGCCGGTGAATTCCGGGAAGTTGTTGGTCTTGTGGAGGCGTTCCAGCGCTTCGCGCCAAAGGCCCTTGTAGACGAGGTCGTTCCACTCGGGGATCAGGTTGTTGATCGGGCAGCCGCTGGCCATCCCGCTGATGAGCTTGCCCGTGTGGCAGAACGGCACGCCGCAATCCATGCAGCGGGCGCCCTGTTTCTGGAGCTTCTCGTCGGAGTGATGGTGGTGGATCTCCTTCCAATCGCCGATGCGGGTGAGGGCATCGCGGTCAGGCGGGAGTTCGCGCTGGTATTCGACAAATCCGGTAGGTTTTCCCATGGTGCAGAAGGTGCTTGGTGTGGACGAGGTGGGTGATCAGCCGCCGCCGACGCGGGCGAGGTCGCGAGAGTTGATCTCGAAGGCTTCGTTGAGGGCGGCGTCGCCGCTGAGACCCTTGGCCTGGGCCGTCGCGATGGCCTGGAGGACTCGCTTGTAGTCCTTCGGCATCACCTTGACGAACTTGGCGAGGGAGGCGTCCCAGTTGGCGAGGAGCTTCTTCGCCTTGAGGCTACCCGTGAGCTCGGCGTGGCGCTCGACGAGGCCGCGGAGTTCGGCCGCATCGTTGGCGTCAGGCTTCTCAAGGCCGACCATCTGCTTGTTGCAGCGGACGGCGAAGTCGCCCTTCTCGTCGAGGACGTAGGCCACGCCACCGCTCATGCCGGCGGCGAAGTTACGGCCCGTGGCGCCGAGGATGATGACGCGTCCGCCGGTCATGTATTCGCAGCCGTGGTCACCCACGCCTTCGACGACGGTGGTGACACCGGAGTTGCGCACGCAGAAACGTTCGCCGGCCATGCCGCGGAAGAAGGCCTCGCCGGAGGTCGCGCCGTAGAGGGCGACGTTGCCGAGGATGATGTTGTCTTCGGCGGGGAAGGTCGCCTTGGCGTCAGGGTAGACGATGACGCGTCCGCCGCTGAGGCCCTTGCCGACGTAGTCGTTGGCGTCGCCTTCGACCTCGATGGTCACGCCCGGGGGGACGAAGGCGCCGAGGGACTGGCCCGCGCTGCCCTTGAACTTCAGGTGGATGGTGCCATCCGGCAGGCCGGCGGGGTGGCGCTTGGTGATCTCGTTGCCGAGGATCGTGCCGACCACGCGGTGGATGTTCTTGATCTCGCCTTCGTAGCGGACCGGCTCGCCCTTCTCGATGGCCGGCTGGCACTTCGCCAGCAGGACGGAGAGGTCGAGGCCCTTCTCGAGGCCATGATC
>CAIXQT010000193.1 GCA_903921665.1 uncultured Opitutia bacterium | reverse complement strand
TTCGCAGATCGCGGCGCAGCCGGCGAGGGCCATGGCCTGATAGTCGTCGGTGGTGCGGCTCACCATGTGGCCGTGCGGTTCGATGTAGCGCATGGTCGGGGCTTACTTGAGGCCGGGCCAGACGCCCGAGGCGGCCTTGGTATCGGCCTTTTCGATCGGAGCGACGGAAGGGTCGCTCCAGAGCGTCAGGATGCGGGCGACGCGGCCTTCGTCCTTCTCCAGAAGAAGCGGGAGGGCGGCGCGGAGGCCGCGGACGCGGTGGTCGTCGCCGCCGGCGGCGCGGTCGAGGCGGTCGAGGAAGGCCGCCAGGTCGAGCAGCTTATACCGCGCGTCCATGAAATGCAGGTCGGCCACCTGCTCGCGGGTGCGGGCGGGGGCGCCAGGATGGGGTTGGGGGGTCGACATGGGGAAGGCACGCCTACGCGCACTTGGATGTGACACCAAAGTGCGGCAGAGGTCCCTGCTGGTCAAGCCACCCCGCCCGAAGGCGGGTGCCGGCTTACTTCTTGGCCGGAGCTTCCTTGGCTTCCTTCTCGTACTCGGCCGCGGTCCAAGGGGTCTTGCGGTCGGCGTACTTCTTCTTGATGGCCGTGACTTCGGCTTCGGTCACGGTCGGGCCGGTGTTGCCCCAGCTGTGGTTCACGTAATTGACGACGTCGGCGATGTCCTTGTCGGAGAGGCCGGCGACCGGAGGCATCATGCTGTTATAGGTGACGCCCTTGACGGTGACGGGACCCTGCATGCCGTTGACGATGTTGCGGACGGCGATCGAGGCGTCCTTGGAAACCCACTCGGAACCGGCGAGGGGCGGGAAGACCGGGGGCAGGCCCATGCCGGTCGGCTGGTGGCAGGCGATGCAGGTGCGGGAGTAGACGGCTTGGCCGCGCTTCATGGAGTCGGCGTCAGGGGCGGCCACGGCGGCGGCGGCGAGGAAGCAGAGGGCGAAGGACTTGAGGGAGGTCATGGGTGTGCGGAGGAAGGTAGAGGTGCGAGGAATAGGGAAGACCTCAAAATCAAAAAGCAGTTCCCTTCGGGAAGGGAGAGGTAATTAGCCTAGGGGCGCCTAGGTATTAGGCCTCCACGCCAAGGTTTAATGCGACAAATGGCCTGTGCTTGGGCGTACCGCCCCATAGGCCTTCCGCCCCATTAAAATGGGGTGGAAACCTACCGAAAGTCCCCTAGCCTGCTTGGTATGAAAACGCCAGACGCCCTCCCGGACTGGATGCGCACCGTGCGCCCGGAAAGCCTGCGGGCGGTCTTCGATCACCTTCCGGGGGTGATGTTCTTCGCCAAGGACCTGGCGGGGCGTTTCACGATGGCCAACCTCGCCTTCGCCCAACGCTGCGGCGTCGCCGATGAGGCCAGCCTGCTTGGCAAATCCGACGAGGATATCTTTCCGCCCGAGTTGGCCGCGGCCTTCAAGAAGAAGGACCTGCAGATCTGCCAGACGGGCCAGCCCCTGCCCCGCATCATCGAGCTCTTCCCGAACGCCGACGGCGAACACGTCTGGTACGAGACGACGAAAGTCCCGCTTTTCGACGAAGCCGGCCGTGCCTGCGGGGTCTGCGGCACGGTCCGCAGCTACGAAGGCACGAAGGCCTTGCTGGAACCGTTCCTCCAGGTCGAAGCCGCCGCCGAGTTCATCAAGGACAACCTGTCCACCTCTCTTAATATAGCCAAGCTGGCCAAACTCACGGGGATGTCGGTCCGCCAGTTCGAACGTAAATTCCATAAGGCCTACCAGGTCAGCCCCCGGGGCTACCTGGTGCGTATGCGCGTGGCAGCGGCCACGGACCTCCTCCGCACCACGGACCTCCGCCCCTCCGAGATCGCCCACCAGGCGGGGTTCTACGATGCCAGTGATTTCTCCCGCCAGTTCCGCCGGGCAATGAAGGTCAGCCCGACCGAATTCCGTCGTAATCTGAAAGCCTGACCCTGGGGTCCGAGAGGGGGTCTTACCCCTACTTGCCTACTCGACAGAGGGGGAGTTATTGGTTTTATTCACACCCGTACCCCCTCCCTAAACATACTATGAGCACAGAAACTACGGTTCCTAATGCGAAGCGCCTCCTCTGGGCTGGCTTCATGGCTATCCTCGCGGCCGGCGTCGGCTTCGCCCTCCGCGGCGGCATCTTCGGCGCCTGGGCGTCCGAATACGGCTTCACCGCCTCCCAGCTCGGTGCCATCGGCGGCGCCGGCTTCTCGGGCTTCTGCTTCGGCATCATCATCGGCGGCGTGATCGTCGACAAGATCGGCTACGGCAAGCTCGTCGCGGTCGCCCTGCTTGGCCACATCCTCTCGGCCTTCGTCACCTTCGGCGCCTCTGACGCCAAGAACGCGTATGACTTCCTCTACTGGGGCATGTTCATCTTCGCCTTCGCGAACGGCACCCTCGAAGCCGTGGCCAACCCGCTCGTCGCCACGATCTTCCCCAAGCAGCGCACGCACTACCTGAACATCCTGCACGCCTCCTGGCCGC
>CAIXQT010000192.1 GCA_903921665.1 uncultured Opitutia bacterium | reverse complement strand
GCGATATCCTTGATGAAGGCGATGGCGGCGCCGGATTCGAAGCCTTCGCCGAGTTGCAGATACTCGAGCGGCAGTTTGGCGATGTGCTTCAGGGCCTGGGGCGTCGCCTTGGCAGCGCCGACTTCGAGGCCTTTGAGTTTCGTGAGCTTGGCGAGATGTGGGGCGCCGGCGTCGGTGAACTTGGCATGCGCGAGGCTGAGACTTTCGAGGTTGGGCAGGTGGTCGCAGAGTTGGCGGAGGCCTTCGTCATCGATGGAGCTGCCGCGGTGGCTGACGCGGGTGAGCTTCGTGAAGCCTTCGAACCGGGCGTACGCCTTACCGGTCATCTGGGTGCCGACGAACGAGAAGTTCTCGAGGTTCTTGAGGCCGGCGAGCTGCGCCATGCCGGCGTCGGTGAGCTTGCCGTTGTTGGTGAAGCGGAGCGACTTGAGGTTCGTCAGCTTGCCGATGGGCGCCATCCAGTCGTCGTTGAACTTCGTCGAGATGATGTTGAGCGACTCGAGCGTCGAGAGGTGGCCGACGTGTTCGAAGAAAGCCGCATCATAGGGGTCATCCTTACGATGGTCGTGCGGGCCTGCGCCCGGCACGTTGAGGTCGATCAACTTCACGCCCTGGCCGTCGGCGGTCAGTTCCACTTTGCCTTTCGCGCCGGTGACGATGCGGGTGACGGCCTCGACGTGGGGGTCGACGGCGGAGGCCGAAAATGAAAAGAGTAAGGAGAGCGCCAGAGTGGGGAGGGTGCGGGAGTTCATGGTTCTTGGTTAAAGGCGTTCTTTGTTCCTTGTTGTTGGTTGAGCGTTCCTGGGTGGTTAACGAAGAACGACGAACAAAGAACCAAGAACATTCAGTTACTAGTATTTGGGAAAAATGGCAGGGGTGGGGAACCGCTCTTCGAGGTTGCCCGCATTGCCGTTGATGTACTCCTCGCGCGGCAAGTGCACGTCGGGCCAGCTGGCAGGGCGCATGCGGACGATCTTGGTCGGGCGGATGCCTTCGGTGATGAGGTCGGTCTCGAAGCGGACTTGGATGCCGCTACAGCCCGTCGGGATTTCCCCGGAATAGCGTCGGACTTCCACGATGGGTCCCCTCGCAGCCATCTGTGTGGGGCCGGCGGATCCGGATTCGGTGTACTTCAAGGTGTTCTCGGCGCCGTTGAGGTAGGCTTGGCCGCCTTGCTGGAAGTCGGCGTAGAGCGTCGGATCTATGCCGCCGAACAGCGTCACGGTCACGGTGGCGCGACCGAATTTCCCATATTCGACGCTATCGACCCACCCGGGCACCCAGCGGCTTCGTATGAAGGTTTTGTGCGCTTCAGCCTGGACCTTCGCGGCCCGCTCCGACGCGGACGCATCGAGCCAGACGTCGGAGATATGATAGCGGAGGAAGACGCCTCCCGGCGTCGGCTTCCAAGTCAGGCCGAGCAGGACGGAGCGCCCCTCCATGGCCTTCTTGCCGCTGGCGGGCAGGATGCCTTCGGCGACGACTTCGGTGAGCGTCAGGCAATCGCGTCCGCGCCAGAAGCGGGTGGCGTGATCGTAGTTCAGCTTCTGTTCCACCGGCTTTTCGCCGCCTTGCTTGCGCTCCAGGGCGGCGGTCATCGTGCCTTGGAGGTCCTGGAAGTCCGCTTCCTTGAGTTTCCAGGTCAGCCCCATCCGCTGGCAGTAGCTGGCTTCATCTTCGACGAGCAGGGCATGGTTCTCGGCCGGGAAAACCCCGACGCCTCGGCGATGGTTCGCATCACGATTCCGGTTGTCCACCGGCAGGACCGGCACGGAAGAAGTCTTAGGGTCGGGGGGTAGAAAGGCCGTGATATGGAGGACGGTACCGAGCGGGATGTCGCGTAGCTCGGCCGGGGCACCCCGATAGCGCACCATGCCGTAGGGGAGCAGGGTGAAGGGGTTCGGCTCGGTGCTACGGAAGATGCCGGGGCCCTGGACGCGGATGCTGCCGCGGCGGTTCGCATGGTCGACGAACGCCAGTTCGCCTTGGTAGGTGTGCGCTTTCTCGATCGGCGGGAAGCTGCCCGCGACGGGGCGAAAGACCTCTGGCGCTTGTTCTTGGTTCTTTGTTCCTTGTCCCTCGTTGGCGGCATAGGCACCCAGGGCTAACAACCAAGAACAAAGAACTATGAACGAAGAACTATGTGCCATGAACGATGAGCAAAGAACTAAGCACTAAGAACATTTGATACTAGTACTTCGGGAAGATCGCCGGTGTCGGGAAGCGGTCTTCGAGCCTGAACTCTCCGTCGCCGAGGTACTCTTCGCGGGGTAGGTCGACCGCCGCCCATGGTCCGGGATGGATGCGGACGACTTTGCCGGGGCGGATGCCTTCGATGATCAGGTCCGTCTCCATGACGACTTGGATGCCGCTGCTGCCCATGGGGGCGGCGCCAGTAAACTTGATGACGTCGGCGATGGGGCCTCTTGATGCCATGTGGGCCGGGCCGTAGTGACCGCCGGCATGCTTCAAGGTGTTCTCGGCTGCGTTGATCCGGGCCGTGTTGGCTTTCTGGAAGTCGGCGTAGAGCGTCGGGTCCATGCCGCCGAAGAGCGTGACGGTCACCTTGGCGCGACCGAACTTGCCGTATTCGACGCTGTCTACCCAGGCGGGCATCCAGCGGCTACGGATGAAGGCCTTATGGGTCTCGGCCTGATTCTGGGCGCTCCGCTGCATCGCGGCGTCGTCCAGCCAGATGTCCGAGATGTGCAGGCGAAGGAAGATGCCGTCCGGGCAGGGTTTCCAGGTAAGTCCGAGCTGGAGAGACTGGCCATCGAGCGATTTCTTGCCTTCGGCGATCAGGTCGGCGACGGACAAGGCTTCGCGGCCCCGCCAGATCCGGGTGGCGCTGTCGAAGGTGAGTTTCTGTTCGGTGGCTTTGCTGTCGCCGCCTTGCTTGGGCTCGAGCGTGGCGAGGATAGGGCCGGGAGGCTTCTCGAGGTCGAGTCCTTTGAGTTTCCAGGTCATCCCCATGCGTTGGCAGTAGCTCGGTTCGTCTTCGAGCAGCAGCACATGGTTCTCGGCCGGGAAGACGCCGATGCCGCGGTAGTGATTGGCGTCGCGGTCCTTGCTGTCGACCGGCAGGACGGGCACCGAGGAAAGCTTCGGGTCCGGCGGAAGGTAGGCCGTGACGTGCATGATCGTCCCTAGCGGGATGTCCCGGAGGTCGGCCGGAGCGCCGTGGTAGCGGATCATGCCATAGGGCAGCATCGCGAAAGGGTGCGGGTCGTTACGGCGGAAGACGCCGACGCCGAGTACGCGCAGGCTGCCGCGACGGTTGACATGGTCGACGAAGACGAGCTCACCGCGATAGGTATGCGCCTTCGCGAGGTCCGGGAACTTCCCGGCCTGAGGGCGGTAGATTTCGGCTGTCTGTTCCTTGCTCTTCGTTCCTGGTGTTTCGTTCGCCGCAAAAGCGGAAACATCCAAGGAACCAAGAACCAAGAACAACGAACCAAGGACAACGAACGTCTTCATAGGTCAGTATCTGGGAAAGAGGGCCGGACTCGGAAAACGATCCTCCACGCTGGGGTGGTCGCCGATGTATTCCTCGCGCGGAACGTAGAGGTTCGGCCAATCCGAAGCGCGGATGCGGACGACTCGTCCAGGGCGAATGCCTTCGATGATCAGGTCCGTCTCCATGGTGACTTGAACCCCGCTACTGCCCATCGGGACGGCTCCACTCGTCTTGACGACTTCTAGGATGGGGCCTTTCGACGCCATGTGTGCCGGACCATAAGAGCCGCCGGCGTGCTTCAAGGTGTTCTCCGCTCCATTGATCGCCGTCTGGCCGCCTTTCTTGAAGTCGGCGTAGAGCGCCGGGTCCATGCCGCCGAACAGCGTGACGGTCACCTTGGCCCGGCCGAATTTGCCGTACTCGACGTTGTCCACGAATGCAGGCATCCAGCGGCTACGGATCAAAGACTTGTGGACTTCGGTCTGGCTTTGGATGGCCCGTTGCGTCGACGTCTCATCAAGCCAGATGTCCGAGATGTGATACCGGACGAAGATGCCATCCGGACAAGGCTTCCAGCATAGGCCAAGGAGGACGGACTGGCCGCCCAGGGATTTTTTGCCGCTGGCGGGCCAGGTGCCTTCGGCGATGAGATCGGCCAGCTTCAGGCTTTCGCGTCCACGCCAGAAGCGGGTGGTGGCGTCGAGGGTCATTTTTTGTTCGGGGGCCTTGGCTTCCGCGGCGTCCTTGGATTCGCAGGTCGCGACGACCAATCCCTGATCGTTCTTCATGTCCACCTCCTTGAGCCTCCAGGTTTTTCCTTCGCGCAGGCAAAGGCTAGGTTCGTCCTCGATGAGCATGGCGTGATTCTCTGGCGGCAGGGGGTACCAATGGTTCGGAGTCGTCACGACGGACGAATTCTTCGGATCCGGAGGGAGGAACGCCTTGATGTTCAGGATGGTCCCCAACGGGATGTCTCTCAGGTCGGCGGGCGCGCCGTGGTAGCGGACCATGCCGTAGGGGAGCAGGGCGACCGGTGTCGGGGGGCTCCGGAAGAACTCGCTCTTGAATTCCACACGGATGCTGCCGCGACGATTCGCGTGATCGACGAATACGAGTTCGCCTCGGTAAGACGCTGCCTTTTTCAGCGGGGGGAACTTGCCGCTCTCGGGCCGAAAAGGAACGGCAACTTGTTCTTGGTTCTTCGTTCTTGGTTCTTCGTTGGCCGCAAAGCCCGCAACATTCAAGGAGCCAACAACCAAGAACAAGGAACAACGAACAACGAACGTCTTTAACCAAGAACGACGAACCAAAGACATGATCAGAGCGCGACGACCTTGTTGCTGTCGCCGAAGCGGTCGATCTCGACGCCCATGCGCTGGGCCATGAGCAGCAGGAGGTTGCTCATGTGGGCGTCCGTGTTCACCGGGCGGCTGCAGAGCTGGTAATGGGCGGTCGTGAGCGCGCCGTCCTCGCCGAAGGTGTAACCCTTGAAGGTCGTGGCCTTGCGGTTGAAGTCGAGGTGCGTGCCATGACGCAGGCCGAGGTCCTTGCCACCGGCGAGCACGAGGGGCAGGTTGGCGTTGCCGTGGCTATGGCCGTAGGTCATGCCGCTGCCGAAGAGCGACATCGTCGAATCGAGCAGGGGCTTGCCGCCGAAGTCCTTGGTCTCGGCGAGGCGGGTCAGGAAGTAGCTGAACTGCTCGATGGCGAACGTGTCGTAGTTGGTGAGTTTCTCCATGTAGCCGGGGTCGCCTCCATGGTGGCTCAGCTGGTGGCGGGATTCGGTGATGCCGATCTCCGGGATCGCGAAGGCGTCGCCTTCGCCGCCGAGGCTGAAGGTGGCCACGCGGGTGGTGTCCGTCTGGAAGGCCAGCACCATGAGGTCATAGACCGTGCGGAAATAGTCGCCGGCCTTGGTGTTCGCGATGTCGCGGTTGGTGCGCTTGCGGTCTTCTTCGGAGATCTTCGGCAGAGGGGTGTCGAGCCAGACGTCGGCGCGACGGGTGCGGATCTCGGCTTCGCGGACGGAGGTGAGGTACTGGTCCATGCGGCCCTTGTCTTCGGTGCCCATCTTCTTCTCCAGCTGGCGGACTTCCTCGAGGTTGGCGTCGAGCACGCTGCCCTTGCGGCGAAGCTCGCGGCGCTGGGCGGACTTGCCGTTCTTCGGTTCCTCGAATAAGGAGGCGAAGATTTCGCTGCAGCGGCGCATCGCCGGAAGACGCACGCCGTCGGCCGTCCAGGCGAGGGAGTCCTGGGTGAGGGCAATCTCCATCGAGCTGGTGCGGGTGTGCAACGCGGTGATCTCGGCCATCTTCTGGTCGACGGAGATCGTGTTGCGGTCCGTGGGGCCGAGTTTACCGCCGGTCAGCCAGGTGCTGATGCAATTATGGTGATGGCTGAGACTGCCGGGGTGGTACAGGCCGCTGATCGGGGTGATCGACTGGCGGTGTTTCTCGAGCGGCTTGAGGGAGCGGGAGAACTGGTAGTCCGGCCCGTCCTTGGCGATCTGGTAGTTGAGCGAGTGGACGCCGTTGGCGAGGTAGATGAAGGCGCTGCGCTTGGGCGTGGCGGCCATCTTCTCGGAAGCGCGTAGCGGGAGCATGCACTCCAGCATCGGCAGGGAGATGAGCGCACCCATCGCGCGCAGGGCGTGACGGCGGTCGATGAGCCAGGATTGAGCGAGGTAATTGGCCATGGGGTTCTTGGTTAAATGAGAATTCTTAGTTCTTGGTTCGTTGTTCTTGGTTAAGCGGGGGTAGTCTGAAAGTTCTTGGTTCGTCGTTCTTGGTGCTTTGGCCTGGGGGCGAAATCAACGGGTCGTGGATTCGTTTCCGTATGCGCAACGAGGAACCAAGAACAAGGAACCAGGAACATTACTCATCGTTTGCGGAGGAGTTCGGACATCGCGACGGCGCGGACAAGGTCCTTGATGCGGTAGTCGTGCTTCTTGGCTTCGGCGACGATGGCGGCGACGTCATCCTTGTCGTCGAACGTGAGCACCCGGCGGAGGGCGTAGGTGCAGAGGTGTTCGATGAAGGCCTTGGCGACGGCATCGCGGTCGGCGATGAGCAGCTGCTTGAACGCCACCGAGTCCTTGAAGGCGCGGCCGTCGGGCATTTCGCCGGCGGGGATGATCGCCGGGTCGGCGCCGAGGCCGGCCGGGACTTTCTCCTGGGTGCGCCACTGGCCGATGGCGTCGTAGTTGTCCCAGGCGAAGCCGAGCGGGTCGATCTTGGCGTGGCAAGCGGCGCAGTTGGGGTTCTTGGAGTGAGCGGCCAGCTTGTCGCGCAGGGAGGCCTTGGGGCTTTGCGGCGTAGGGGGTTCGATCGCCGGCACGTTGGCGGGCGGGGGCGGGGGCGTCTTGCCGAAGATCGCCTCGCTGAGCCAGACGCCGCGGTGGATCGGGCGATGGCGGGTGCCGTCGGAGGTCAGTCCGAGGACGGCGCCCATCGTGAGCAGGCCGCCGCGGTGGTCGTCGGGCTTGAGCGAGACGCGCTGGAAGCCTTCGGTCTTCGGTTCGGGTAGTCCGTAGAAGTCGCAGAGGCGGCTGTTCGCCATCGTCCAGTCGGAATCGATGAACGCGTCGACGGACAGGTTCTTGCCGAACACTTCGCGGAAGTATTCGACGACCTCGCCGCGCATGCTCGTCTCGAGCCAGGAATCGTAGTTAGGGTAGAGTTTCTTGTCGGGCGGGAACATGCCGACGCGGTGGAGCTGGAGCCACTGGCGGGCGAAGTCGTCGACGAAGCGGCTGGTGCGTTGATCGGCGAGCAGGCGGTCGACCTCCTTGCGAAGGTCGTCGCCCTTGAGCTTGCCGGCTTGGGCCGCGGTGAAAAGGCCGTCGTCGGGCATCGAGCTCCAGAGGAGATAGGAGAGGCGCGAAGCGAGTTCCCAGTCCGTGAGCTTCTCGCGGGTCTTCGGCTCGCCTTCGACAAGGTAGATGAAGTTGCGCGACGTCAGCACGCCCTGAAGGGCGACGCGGTAGGCCTCGGCGGGTTTCTCGCCGGCCGCGCGCTCGGAGCGATAGGCTTTCAGGTACTGCGCGACTTCTTCGCCGAGGACCGGGCGGCGCCAGGCGCGTTCGGCGAACTTGCGCAGTTGTTCGGCGACGGCCTCCGGGGAGGCGTCATCGGCGGGAAGCAGGCCTTGGCGGCGGGCTTTCTCCGCGGGCGTTTCCAGCGGACCTTCCCATTCGATCCAGTCCACGAGCACCGTGGAGAAGATCCCGTTGCCCTTGTCATCGAACATCTGCGGGGCGTTGGTGTTCAGGAGCTGGCGTTCGCTGCTGTGGGTGAAGAGATAGCTGGAGCTGCCGAGCACGTTGCGGAAGGCCGCGCCGGC
>CAIXQT010000191.1 GCA_903921665.1 uncultured Opitutia bacterium | reverse complement strand
GAGATCCGTTCCCAGGGCTACACCCAGGAGGACGAGGAACGTCGTCGGCATATGATGGAGTCGGCGACGGGCGAGGCTTCGCTCTCTGAGCACCTGGCCGACCAAGCCCGGACCGCGACTGACGATCCGGCCGTGCAAGAGGCGCTCAAGCTGCTGATCGCCTCGCTCGATGAGCGCGGCTTCGTCGAAGAAGACCTTTCCACCGTGGCGCTGCGTTCCGGCCAGCCTTACGAGGCGGTCATGACGGCGCACACGCTGCTGATGGCCTTCGATCCGCCCGGCATCGGCGCCCGCGACCTGCGGGAATGTTTCCTCGCCCAACTGCGTCTGCGCGGCCGCAGGCTTTCCACCGCGGCCCGCCTCATCACCGATTGCTGGGAGCCCATGATGGGCCGCCGGCTCGAGGAGTGCGCCCGCGTCCTCGACGTGGAGCTCGATGACATCCGGGAGGCCCTGGCCGAGCTCGCCAAGCTCGAGACCGTGCCCGCCCGCCGTTTCGCCCGCGATGACAACCGCGTCGTCACGCCCG
Organism: uncultured Opitutia bacterium; assembly: GCA_903921665.1. Taxonomy (GTDB): domain Bacteria; phylum Verrucomicrobiota; class Verrucomicrobiia; order Opitutales; family UBA953; genus UBA953. Next base: position 12,576 of record CAIXQT010000191.1, on the reverse strand, counting down.
ACGCCACGGTCGAGCTCGGCGACGACGGCAAGTGGAAGGTCATCATGGATGACCGCCACGTCCCTAAGCTCCGCCTCGTACCCGCCTATAAGGATATGCTCGCCGGTCAGGCGCTCGGAGACAAAGAACGGGCCTACATCCTCGAGCGCATGCGGCAGGGCAAGTTCCTCATCGGCGCCATCGAGGAACGCCAGCGCACCATCGAGAAGCTCGCGCACATCATCGTCGAGCGTCAGGCCGACTTCTTCGAGCACGGCCCGGCCAAGCTCCGTCCGCTGACCATGACCGACGTCGCCAAAGAGATGGGCGTCCATGAGACCACGGTCGGGCGCGCCGCCGCCAGCAAGTGGATGCTGACGCCGCATGGCTTGCGCGAGTTCCGCTGGTTCTTCACTTCCGGCGTCGCGACTTCCGACGGCGGCACCGTAGCCCAGGAAGGCGTCCAGGAGCTGATCGCCGACATCCTGGCGCGCGAGAATCCCGCCGAGCCGCTGGCCGACGAGGCCATCACGGCGGAGTTGCGCAAGCGTGGCGTCCAGATCGCCCGCCGCACCGTCGCGAAGTATCGCGAGGCGCTGGGCCAGCCTTCGGCGCACATGCGCCGCAAGCGCCTCTGATCAGGCGAGCCGGCCGAGGATCGAATCCCAGCCGAAGTTCGCCATGTCGGGAAAGAGGAACTGCACGCCAGCCGTGAGGCCGTTCGGCAGGCGCGCGGGCGCGGCGACGACGGGGAGCCCGGCCAGCGAAGCCGGCGCGTTGAGCGCCAGCAGTCGGCGGCGGTGTGCGGCATCCGAGTCCGCCTTGCGCACCGCGCCGCCGAAGGTCGCGGGCAGCGCGATGAAGTGATGGCGGCGGAAGATGGCCTGGAAAGCGTCGATCACGCGGGCGCGGACGGCTTCGGCCGCGCGGAGTTCCTCGTACGTGCGGCGTCGGCCGACATCGAGGCGTTCCCAGACGACCGGATCGTAGTCGGCGCGCCGGCGTTCGAGCCAGCCTGCGTGCACGCGGGCGGCCGCATGGCCGCCGAGCGTCGGGTAGGCGTCGGCGGCGTCGGTGAGGGCCAGTCGCAGTAACGTCGTGGCGGCGAGGTCTTCCTGCGCGCCAGCCTTCAGCGCCACCGCCCGCATGGCGGCAAGGTCTTCGGAAGGGATGCCGAGGCCGAGGTCGCCGGCCCAGAGGCCGGCCCCGGCTGGCGGGGCTTCGCCGAGGACGGCGGCGGACACCTGGCGGAGATCCTTGGCCGTGCGCGTGATCCAGCCTTGGGCGTCGTACCCGGGTGAAAGCGGGAAGAGGTCGCCGATCGGAGCGACGTCGGGCGAAAGGCGCAGCCCCCAGACGCCGCAGTAGCCGCAGGGCACGCGGATCGAGCCGGCGGTATCCGTCGCGAGCGCGAAGGGCACCAGGCCGCGGGCGACGGCGAAGGCCGAGCCGGAGCTGGACCCGCCGGCGAGCAGTTCCGGGCGTTCCGGATGAGGGCAGTCGCCGAAGTGGGGGTTCTCGCCCGTCAGGCCAAAGGCGAATTCGTTGAGCTGCGTCCGTCCGCACTCGATCGCGCCGGCGTCCATTTCGAAGGCCTCCGGCAATGACGACGTCGCGCGGGCTGCCCCGATTTCTTCGGGCAGGAACGTCGAGCCGGCGTAGGTCGGTTCGCCGGCGCGGAAGTAGAGGTCCTTGGTAAGGAAGGGGACGCCGCCGAGGGCGGCTTCGCGCCGCGGCCAAGCGGCTTCGAAGCGCCGGGTCAGCGTGGCGACGTCGGGCAGGCCGCACAGCGCCGCGCGTTGTTCGTCGCCGCTCAGCGCGCCGAGTTTGATGAGAAATGCTTCCGCCGCCATACGAGGACCGCGCGTGAGGGTGAACTCACGCCAATCTTCGACGGACTGCGGCAGCAGGCTCACAGCTCGAGGGGGACGCCCGGTTCGGGGTCGTGCACGCGCGTGCCGGGCATCGCGGCCGCGAGGGTCTCCTTCATCCAGGCGCGCGCGGGCGGATCGCCGTGGGTCAGGACGATATCCTTCGGGGCCAGGGCTTTCGCGAAGTCCAGGAGCTCCTCGCGGTCGGCGTGGCCGCTCAGATGGAAGCGTTCGACCTTGGCGCGCAGGGTCGAGGTGTGGTCGAGCGACTTGAATTTGAATTCGCCGCCCGGGTTCATGCCGATCAGTTCGCCGCCCGGGGTCTCCGGGTCGCAGTAGCCGACGAAGAAGACCGCGTTCTCCTCATGGTCGAGCATGTTGGCCGCGACGCGCCAAGCCGGCGTCTTCTCGACGAGCATGCCGCTCGAGAGCAGGTAGATGCCGCGCTCAGGCATGTTCTTGCCGGGCTGCGTATACTTGCGGGAGAGCGGCAGGATGCCGAGGTCGCGGAGGACCTGGCGGCTGAACTTCACCTGCTTCGTCTTCTTGCTGGCGGCGTCGAGGTAATCGCAGAGGTCCATGCCTAAGCCCGAGCAGAAGATCGGCACGTCGGCGAGGTTGCCCGCGTCGGCGGCCTCCTGGAGGAGGAGCAGGATCTCCTGCATGCGGCCGAACGCGAAGGCCGGCAGGAGCACCGAGCCTCCGTCGTCGCAGACCGCGTTGACGGCCTTGATCAGGCGTTGCTCTTCCTTGCCGCGGTCGAAGTCCGGGACCGTGGTCGTGGCGCCGCGCGTACATTCCATCACCAGCGTGTCGACCGGCGTACGCGGGAAGTTGGCGGCGGCGACCGTACGTTGGGCCTTGAAATGGACGTCACCCGTGAAGAAGTGCTTTTTCTTGCGGTGTTCGATCAGGCAGCCCACGGCGCCGGCCACGTGGCCCGCGAGGTGCATGGTGAGGGCGACTTCCTCGCCGCCGCGGCCGATGATGCGCGGATTGGCGATGGGCACCGCGGCGAGGGCGTGCTCGACGCGCTCGACGTCGGTCTCGACGTAGAGAGGGTAGTCTTGGTTGCCGGTCTCTTCGCGCTGGCGCTTCATCACCTGGATGGAGTTGCTGAGCAGACGGCGGACGAAGAGGGTGGTCGCGGCGGAGGCGTAGACGCGGGAAGACGGGTGCTGCTTCAGGAGCAGCGGCAGCGAGCCGAGGTGGTCCAGGTGGCAATGGGTCAGGATCACGCCGTCGACATTGCCTTGGATCTTGTCGATCTGCGGCAGCGCCTTGCGGCCGTCGAGCTTGGGGTGGAGGCCGCAGTCGATCACCAACCGCAGGCCGCCGAATTCGGCGAGCATGCAGTTGGCGCCGATCTCACGGCCGGAGTTCAGGTCGGTAAGTCGCATCAGGAAGGGTCGGAAGGAGGGGTCATGGCGAAGACCGGGATGCGCGTGAAGACGCGTTCGCCCGATTGGGTGGTGCCGTGGAAGGAACCCTCGGCCGTGGTCGGTCCGCCGGCGAGGTGGTAGCTGTTATAGGAGAACTTCTCGCCCGGGGGGAGGGTGGGGGTCTCGCCGACGATGCCATCGCCTTCGACGATGTCCATGGTCCCGTCCGGGGAGCGCATGATCCATTTCCGCCCCAGCAGCCTGACCGTCTCCTGCGAGAGGTTGCTGATGGTCAGGAAGTAGACGAAGGCGTGCGGCGTTTCGGGCGGGAAGTTCGCATCCCGATGATGGACCACCTTGTCGACGGTGACCCTGAGGCCTGGGAGTTCCTTTCCGGTGGATTGCACTTAGGCTAAGACAAGTGGGGTTGGCCCCGCTAAGGAAGCCATAAATCCGCCAATCGTGAGTATTCTCCCTTCCCGTCTTGCTCAAGGGGGTTGCTCACCTTTGATTGAGGGCGGATGCCTACCTCAGCCGAGCGCAAGCGCAACCTCGGGCGAGTCCCGGGGCGATGGTGGCTGGCTGCCCTGTATCTGGTGCTGCTCGCCCTGTCCGCGGCGTTTCCGTTTTTCAGCTCGATCGAGACCATCGCCGAAGGCGAGCCTATCCAGGTCCCGGCTTTCGACTACGTCGGCGACAAGGTCAAGCGACTGGACTATACCATTCCGATCCGGGCTCGCCTCCATGGCGTCCTCGGCTCCGAAGAGGCGCAAGAGAAGGTGCAGCCCCGCTTCCGTAAGACCGTCGTCGTCTACCTGCACCGGATTCCTTGGGACGCCCGTGGTTCGCAGTTTTGCGAAGAGCTTGCCCGCGACCCTGACATCTCGGTCATCGAGCCTTTCATGCCCGGCTTCCGGAGCAGCTCCGGCGAAGTCCCCAGCCATTCGATGGAAGCCAATGCGGAAGTCGTCGCCGCCCTCGTCGAGCATTACGGCATCAGGCAGTATCACGTGATCGGCCAGGGTTACGGCGGCGTCGCCGCCCTGGAACTCGCCTCGGCGCATCCGGATCGGGTGAATTCCATGACCCTGATTTCCTCGCCCGGGGCGCAGGAGTTCGAACTGCTCGGCAATCCGCTCGTCAACAAGATCGTCTACGGTTTCCAGGGCGCCGGCTTCTGGGCCTTCACCCGCCTCACGCCGTCCTTCGGCGCCGTCGACCTGCTCCCGCTCGACCGCAACTACGCCAAGACCGTCTTCGATACCGACATGACGGATTCGAAGAAGATCCTCAGCCAATGGACCAAGCCTTTGTTGCTGGTCCATGGCGATGCCGACTGGCTGACGCCGGTCGAAGCCGCCCAGTACAGCGCCAAGCTCGCGCCGCAGGCCAAGCTCGAGATCCTGGCCGGAGGCCGCGACGTGGCCTTCGGTGCGACCACCGAGGTCGTCGGCAAGATCAAGGGATTCTACGCGGAGATCCCGCAAGGATCCGGTCCGCGCCTGGCGGCTCCGGCGAAGGAGTATCCGCCGATCCCGCACGCGTCCGGTTCGCGTTATTGGATCCTGCTCCTCATCATCATCCTCTGCACCTTCGTCGCGGAAGATCCCACCTGCCTTGCGTCCGGCCTGATGGTCTCCGTCGGCATCATCGATTTCTGGTCCGCCGCCGCGGCTTGTACCGCCGGCATCTTCATCGGCGACACCGTGCTCTATTCGATCGGGCGCTTCCTCGGCCATAAGGCCATCCGCAAGGCGCCGCTGAAATGGCTCATCAAGGAGCATAAGGTCAATCAATGGGCCGGCTGGTTCTCGACGCCGAAGGGCATGCTTGTCGTGGTCAGCTCCCGCTTCGTCCCCGCCAGTCGCGTGCCCACGTTCGTGTCCGCGGGCATCATGAAGCTGAACGCGTTCCGGCTCGGCTTGCTGCTCCTCGTGGCGGCGCTGATCTGGACGCCTCCGCTGATGTGGCTGGGTTATACCTACGGCGCGGCGGCGATGGAGATACTCTATCGCTTCAAGAGCAACGCGCTCTGGGTGATCATCGGCTTCCTGTTCCTCCTGCATTTCGTCACCCACTGGGTCGTGCCGGCGCTGACGTGGCGCGGTCGCCGTCAGATCGTGATGAAGGTCCGTGGTTTCCTGCAGCCTTCGCTCTGGCCCGCCGCGGTCCTGTACCTGCCGATCCGCCTCGGCATCCTGTTCCTCTGCGCGCGCTACCGCCATCTGACCGCCTTCGCTTCGGCCAATCCGGCCTTCGGCCGCATCGGCGGTTTCATCGGCGATTCGAAGTCGCTGCTGTTGCGTCCTTTCCAGCGCGATTCCCGCTGCTGTCCGACCCTCGCGCTTTCCCTGGAGGACCCCAAGGATGAGCGCGTCAAGGAGGCGGCCGCCTTCGCGGCCTGCCACGGTTTTCCGGTCGTCTTCAAGCCCGAGGTGGCGGAAGACGGTGCGGGCCTGCGTTTCGTCCATACCCAGGAACAGCTCGAGCGTCTGGTCTGCGGAGCGACCGAGGATTTCCTCCTGCAGAAGTTCATCAGCGGTTTCGAGTTCGAGGTCGTCTGGCGTCGTAATCCGGGGAAGGACGACGGCCGCATCATGGCGGTCGTCCAGAAGCGCGACGTCACCGTGCGGGGCGACGGCGAACAGACCCTCGAGGAGCTCATCTGGCTCGACGAAGTCGCCGTCTCCCGCGGCGAGCTCTTCATCCAGTGTCACGCCCGCGACCTGAATCGCGTCATCCCGGCGGGACAGAAAGTGACCCTCAACCTCACCGGCAGCTACGGTCACGGCGCCCGTTGTCTTCACCGCCACGACCTGATCACGGTGGAGCTCGATACCGCGATGACCTCCTTCGCCAAGCGTTTCCCCGGTCTGCACTTCGCCCGTTTCGACCTGCGCGCCCTTTCCGTCGAAGATCTCAAGGCCGGCCGTTTCATCGTCACCGAGGTCGGTGGCTGCTGCCACGTCTCGAGCCTGCTGCGTGACGAATCGTTGCGGTTCTCGCGTTCGTATGCCGTGGTCTGGAGCCAGATCAAGGCATGCCTGCAGGCCGGCGCCTACAACCTCGGCCAGAAGGTCCGCCCTGTGCCGCTCGATGAGCTCATGGCCCGCTGGAGCCAAGCCCGCGGCCGTCACGACGAGTTCGCCGTCAGCGAAGAGCTTTGATTAGCCGCGCGCGGTGAAGGCGTGGCAGAGGGCCGCCGCCGCCGCGTCGGATTCGTCCAGCGCGAGTTCCTCGCCCAGCCGGAGCACCGTACGGATCATGCGCCCGACCTGTTCCTTCGTGGCGCCGCCGTGGCCTGCCACCGCGAGCTTGATGCGCGTGGGGGCGTACTCGCCGACCTTCACGCCGAGGCGTGCCAGCACGCTGAGCGCGGCGCCGCGGGAGGCGCCCATCGCCTGCGCGGTGCGGAAGTTCTGGACGTAGATCGTCTCCTCGATGGACGCGTGGGTGACGCCGTGTTCGCGGGCGAGCTTCTCCACGGCGTCGGCGATCCGTCCCATGCATTCATAGGGCTCGAGCTTAGGCCCGAGCTTCAGCGTGACGCTGGCGAGCAGGCGCATCGGTTCGGCGCGCGCGTCGATCACCGCGAGGCCGGTGCCGCGGAGGGAAGGGTCGATCCCCAGGATGACGGCCCGGCAGCCGCGCGCGGCCGTGGTCGGCGCGGCCTTGCGGGGACGCGGCGATTTGGCGCCGGCCGGAGTCGTCGCGCCGCCGCGGATCTTGTCCGTCCAGAGCGAGCGCGAGGATTTGCGGGCCATGGGGCGAGGATGGGCGGTCAGGCGGCGATTTCGACAGCAAAAGCGTCGGCGACGGATTGCCAAGCAGGTCGCCCGCCTTAGCGTGAGGCCATGCGGCTCACGCTCCACCTCGCCTGCCTGACTTGGGCCGCCATCGGCTTGGACGCGGAGCCCGAAGTGATCCGTCGCGTCGTGCCGGACATGCCGGCCCTCGAACTGAAAAGCGCGGGCAAGCTGAACCAGAAGCTCGTGCCCGAATGCTCCGCCCTCTGGGCCAGCCCTTCGCAGCCCGGCGTCTTTTGGACGCTTTCGGATTCCGGCGCCAAGCCGGCGATCACGCCCATCCGGGTGGACGGTTCGGCGGTGATGACGCCGAGGGGCTATTGGGGTGCCGTGACGCTCAAGGGCGCGACGAACGTCGATTGGGAAGCCATCACGGGCGACGCCGCCGGCAACATGGTCGTCGGTGATGTCGGCAACAACGTCTCTCGGCGGAAGGAACTCGCGTTTTATCTCTTCAAGGAGCCCAAGCAGGGCGACGCCGAGGTGCCCGAGGTCCGCAAGGTGACCTTCGCCTGGCCTGACCAGACCGCTTTCCCCGACCCCGAGCTCTCGCATGACTGCGAGGCGATGTTCATGCTGCGCGGGAAGCTCTACCTGCTGACCAAGCACCGTCGCGACACCCTGACGGACCTCTGGCGGGCGGATATTCCGGCGACCGGTGATAGGGCGACGTTGACGAAGCTCGCCCGCTTCGACGTCGGGGGCATGGTGACGGACGCCTGCGTCGCGCCGGACCAGAAGCGCCTCGCCATCCTGACCTATCGCAATGTCTGGGTCTTCGAGCTTCCTGCCGCCGGCGAAGATTTCTTCCAAGCACCGGCTTCGTATGCGCCCATCGCCCCGCCGATGCTCTCCTTCCAGGTCGAAGGATGTTCCTGGGCTGACGCCGGCCATCTCCTGATCGGCTCGGAGCAGGGCGACCTCTTCCGCGTCGCGCTGACCGACCTCCGCGCGGCCAAGTAAAACAAGAAGACCGGCGGCCTCGCGGCGCCGGTCTTCGGGGTGCGACTGTCAGGGCGCTCAGAGCGCCTTGGCGGCGGCGACGACGGCTTCCTTCGTGATGCCGAGCTCCTTCATGACCACGTCGCCCGGGGCGGACAGGCCGAAGGTGTCGGTGCCGAGCGCCTTGCCGGCGGTGCCGACGTAGCGGCCCCACGAGATCGTCACGCCGGCTTCGATGCTGACGCGCTTCGTGCAGGCGGCGGGCAGGACTTCTTCCTGGTAGGCCTTCGGCTGACGCGCGAAGACTTCCATCGAAGGCATCGAGACCACGCGGACGCCCGCGCCGAGTTCTTCGCCGGCCGCGAGGGCGAGCGAAAGTTCGCTGCCCGTGCCGATGATGATGTGGGTGAGGGGGGCGGTTTCCTTGCGGAGGACGTAGCCACCCTTGAGCGTGCCCTGGCGGCGCGTGGCGACCGGGATGGCGTCGAGGGAGGGGACGTTCTGGCGGGAGAGGATGAGGGCGACCGGGCCGTCCTTGCGGGCGACGGCGTGGGCGAACGCGGCGGCCGTCTCTTCGGCGTCGCCCGGGCGGACTACGTCGAGGTTCGGGATGCAACGCAGGGCGCTCACGGTCTCGACCGGCTGGTGGGTCGGGCCGTCTTCGCCGACGCCGACGGAGTCGTGCGTGAAGATGTAGAAGGCCTGGAGCTTGGCGAGGGCCGCGACGCGGATCGAGGGGCGGAGGTAATCGGAGAACGTGAGGAACGTCGCGCCCGATCCCTTGAAGATGCCGTGGTAGGCCATGCCGTTGAGGATGGCACCCATCACGTGCTCACGGATGCCGAAGTAGAGGTTGCGGCCGGCCGGGGTCGCGATGTCAAAGTCGCCGACGTCCTTGATGTAGTTCTTGGTCGAGCCGTGAAGGTCGGCCGAACCGGAAAGCACGAGGGGCGAAGCTTTGGCGACGGCGTTGATGCAGGTCTCGCCGGAGACGCGGGTCGCGAGCGAGTTCTTGCCGAACTCCGGGATGGCGGCGAGGAGGGACTGGACGTCGCCGTGGTCGCCCTGCTGGGCCTTGGCGAGGAGGACGGCCTTCTCGGGGTTGGCCTTGGACCAGGCGGCGAAGGTCTTCTGCCATTCGGCGTGCGCGGCGGCCTGCTGGGCCTTGCGGGCGTTGAAGTAGGCGCGGGTCTCGGGCGAGACGTAGAACTTTTCTTCCGGCAGGCCGAGGGCCTTGCGGGAGGCGTCGACGAACTTCACGCCGGCTTCGCCGTGGCCCTTGGAGGTGCCTTGGACTTCGGCGATGCCCTTTCCGATGACGGTCTTGCAGATGATCAGCTTCGGCTTGCCGTTCTTGCTGGCGCGAGCCTTGTCGAGGGCCTCCGCGATCGGGGCGAGTTGGTTGCCTTCCTTGACCGTGAAGACTTCCCAGTTGGCGGCTTCGTAGCGCTTGGCGGTGTCCTCGTTCTGCGTCTTGGAAGCCATCGCGTCGAGGGTAACGTCGTTGGAGTCGTAGAGCATGATCAGGTTATCGAGGCCGAAGCGGCCGGCGAAGGAAGCGGCTTCCTGGGAGATGCCTTCCTGGAGGCAGCCGTCACCGGCGAGGCCGACCACGATATGGTCGAAGATCTTGTGCTCAGGGGTATTGAAGTGGGCGGCGGCCATCTTGGCGGCCACGGCCATGCCGACGATGTTGCCGGTGCCCTGGCCGAGCGGGCCAGTGGTGGCTTCGACGCCGACGGTTTCGCCGAACTCGGGGTGGCCGGGGGTCTTGGAGTGGAGCTTGCGGAAGTTCTTCACTTCCTGGAGGGGCAGGTCGAAGCCGGCGAGGTGGATCCAAGCGTAGACGAACATCGAGCCGTGACCGGCGGAGAGCACGAAGCGGTCGCGGTTGATCCACGAGGGCGCAGCCGGGTCATGGCGGAGGAAGTTGCCGTAGAGTACGGAGCCGATTTCGGCGGCGCCAAGGGGTAGGCCGAGATGGCCCGAGTGGCAGGCGGCCACGGCATCCATGGCGAGGCCGCGGGCTTCGGTGGCGGCGCGGGAAAGGTCGGCGGAATTGTTAAGCGACATAGGCTTAATCCGTAAGGGAGAAATGGTCGGGGTTTCCAGCCTTGAATGAGCCTGCAAACCCCCTCAAAAAGGTCACATGTCTGACAAAGAACTCGAAGAAGGCCTGGCACTCCGACTCGACTTCGGAAAATTGCGTAAAATCGCTTCCGGACAGGCTGATGTCATCCCGGCCGTCGCCCAGGATGCGCAGACCGGCGAGGTGCTGATCCTCGGCTACGTCAACGAGCTGGCCCTGCAGACCGCCTTGCGTGAAAAGAAGGCCACCTTTTGGAGCACTTCTCGCAACGAACTTTGGATCAAGGGACTGACGTCCGGCGACTTCCTCGAGCTGCTTGAGGTGCGCGTCAACTGCGAGCAGAACTCGATCCTCTACAAGGTGCGTCCGGCGGGGCAGGGCGCTTGCCACACGAAGGAGAACGGCAAGGCGCGCTCGGGTTGCTACTACCGCCGGCTCAAGGCCGACGGCACGCTCGAGAAGGCCTGAGTCTCAGTGTCGTCGGAGCGCCTGCAGTACGAGATCCGTTTCGATATCGAGCCGGACGACGAGCAGTTTCGTCCGCCGTGTGATACGGTCCGTGCCCGGCCGCGCCGCGAAGCCGAGCGCTTCGAAGTCGCCTTGCTTTTCCGTCAGCCGTGCGAGCGCGGCTTCGGCTTCCTCCCCCGTGCGATAGGCGAACGCGATCGTCGCGACGAGGAAGGCGCCGTCGTCGCTTTCACCGACCGCGATGGTCGCGGTCTGGGCGCGGGCGCCCGCCTCGATGAGCGCACGCCCGAGCCAGCGTCGGCGGGCGGCGGTCTCGAGTAGGCCGGCAGCGGGATCGGCGTGCACGAGCAGGTAGCCATGCGGGACGCCGCGTAATTGCACGCGGGCGAGTCCCGGGATGACTTTCCCGCCGTCAGCGACCTCCGGCGTGTCGAGTCCGAGTTCCGGTGGCTTTCCTGCGATGAAGGCCACGGTCACGCGTTCAGCCGAACGCACCGAAGGGCTGGAAAGTCGTGCGCCGAGCTCGGCACGCTGTTCCGGTGCGGCGAGTTCCGGGAGGGCTCGGAGTACGGCGGCAGCGGTACGCCGGCCGACGGTCTCGGCGGGAAAGAGCAGGGCGACCTCGCGGCTACGCGGATCGACGCGCAGCCGTCGGTCCGCCGGGTCGAGCCACCACCAAGCCAGTCCGCTCGCCATCGCTAGGAAGACGAGCAGCAGCAACGGACGTCGCATCAGGTCTTATTTGGCGGCCGGAGAGGCGGCGCTCTTTTGGGCTTTGTCGACCACCCGTCCGATTGCCTGCGCGAGCTTGACCGCCGGGTAATCGAGGTCGAGGGTCGCCTGCTTGCCCTCGCCGCCGATGCGGATCTTCTGCACGAGTTCGACGAGCGTCCCCATTTCTTCCTTCTCCTCGGGCGATTTACCGTCGTCGTTCGAGAGTCCCATCATCGAGAGCGCTTGGAAGCCTTGGAGCTGCTTGCGCATCGTCGAAGCCTTCTCGGCGCTCACGAAGTTGGCGGCGATCGCGAGCTGCAGGTCGGACGCGTTTTCGCCAAGCACCAGGGAGATGCCTTCCGCGCCGAATTCTGCCTTCGCGGCCTGCATCTTGGACGCATCGACGTAGAGGTAGAACCAGCTTTGCCGCGCGGAGGCGAACTTGGCGGCCACCGCGGCGGGCAGGAGCGCGGACTGTTCGCGGCGGTCGGCGGCGGCGAGGGCGCGTTCGAGGAATTCCTTGCTGGCGACGATCATGAGGCTTTCCGAGTGGGCGACGACGTAGGCATCCTTGGCGTCTTCCTTGGGCTTTTCGCCTGTGAGCTTCTCGATGAAGGCGCCCGCTTCCCAGGCCTTATGCTTACCGACGGTCTTCGCCGTGATGCCGTTCTTCGCCCCGAAGGCGTCGATGGTCGCGGGCAGGAATTTGCCGCGGATCAGCACGACCGCGGAAGCGTTCTTTTCGGCGACCTTGCCATCGGGGCCCGGATAGATCGCGACGACGATGTCCTGCAGGTCTTTCTTGGAATCGATGCCGAGCTTGTCGCTCAGCTTGCGGGAGGCTTCGAGGTCTTTCGCCTTCATGCTGGCCAGCTTTTCGATGGCCTGACCGACCTTGGACGCGCGGAAGGTCGTGATGTCCATGCTGACGATCCCGGCCGCGCCGGCCGGCAGGCTCTCGGTGTTCAGGGCGGCCTGGGCCGGACCGAAGGAGAAAGACAGGATCAGGCCGGCGAGGAGGAAGCGCATGACGGTCGGGCATTAAGCCGTGGGCCCGGAAGGGGACAAGCGGATAGCCCTTCCTCGCGGAATCCACGGGTGGCGAATCCCCTCCGGGCACAAAAAAGGGCGCCGAAAGGCGCCCTTGAGGAGGTTGTTAATCCGAGGATTAGTAGCCGCCGCGGTCGCCGCCGCCGAAGCCGCCGGAGCGACGTTCGCCGCCGCCGAAGCCGCCACGAGAGCCGCCGCCGAAGCCGCCGCGAGAGCCGCCGCCGCCGAAGCCGCCGCGATCTCCACCGCCGAAGCCGCCGGAGCGGGGACGGTCG
>CAIXQT010000190.1 GCA_903921665.1 uncultured Opitutia bacterium | reverse complement strand
TTCTTCCTTACCGCTCTTGTCCTGGCGCCCTGCGAAGAAGCCGGCTTCGGTGTCGAGGCGGAGGCCGGCCTTGCGGGTGCCGGGATCCGGACCGTGGCAATGGAAGCAGTTGTCGGCGAGCAAGGGTCGGATGTCGCGGTTGAACAGCACCGTTTCGTCGGCCGCAATGGCCGCGGAGACGAGGAAGGGCAGGAGCGCCAAGAGGGGCTTACGCATGGGAAGGGGTGTCTTCAATAAAAGGGGTTAACGGAAGAGGGGAAGCCGGATTCGGCCTTCATACATGTAAGAGTAGGAGCCAGGGCGGGTTGTTCCCCTCCTAGGTATAAAATACCACCTTTCTGACGGTCGGATTAGCTCAGAACTCCCAGCGTCGGGCCGGCCCTTGGGCAGGGGTCAGGACGATGTCATCGAGGTCCACCGCGGCGGAGCCGGCGGGCAGGTAGAGACGGAGGATGCTCGTGGCCTGCTTGGGCTCGAGGTCCACTGTGATCGTCTGCCAGACGGCTTCACCGGAGGTCCGGTAGGGCACTGAGAGTATCTCGGCGCCGCCTGCGGCGCTGAGGAGCGTGACTCGGCCTTCGCCGGCCTGCGGAGCGCGGAGCTTGAAGGTGAGCTTGGCCTTGCCGGCGGTCAGACCAGCGCCGACGCCGAGGAAGGAGTCAGCTCCTTTGGACTCGATGTGCAGGGCGCCTTCGATGACCGAAGCCTTGCCGGCGCGGTTCTTCCAGCCGCCGGGGAGGTCGTCCGGTGCGAGGGCCTTCTTCGGAACGGCCACCTTGGGCGCGGCCTTACCGAAGTTGGGATTCAGTTTCGGGACAACCGCTTCAGTGTCCTTGAGGAAGTCAGTAATCAGTCCGTTGAGTTCTTTCACGAGCTCGGGTTTCTCCTTGGCGAGGTTACGGCGTTCGCCGAGGTCGTTCTTCAGATCGTAGAGCTCGAGGTCATCCGATCCGTCGTCATTGCGCGCGTAGAAGCGGAGGAGCTTCCAGTCGCCCTTACGCACGTAGGTGCCGGCGTAGAAACCGTCCATGACGGAGTCGCGCGTGGCGTTCCCGTGTGGGAAGTGGCAGAAGACACGATCGCGGGGCGAATCGCCGCCGAGCAGGGCCTTCGACTGGTCGTGGCCGTCGAGCTTCAGGCCGTCTCGTGGTTTGAGGCCGACGAACGACAGCAGGGTCGGGTAGAAATCGACGGATTGGAAGAGGATGTCGCTGGTCGCGCCTGCCTTCGCCTTCCCGGGCCAGGCTAAGATGAACGGTTCGCGGGTGCCGCCTTCGTAGAGCGAAGCCTTGCCGCTGCGGAGCGGGAGGTTGCTGGTGGCTGGGATGTCGGCATAGCCTTCCGGGTCGGTCTTCCTGGGCGGGTAAGCGAACCCGCCGTTATCCGAATAAAATACGATGATCGTGTTGTCGGCGATGCCGGCGTCGTCGACGGCCTGCAGGAGTCGGCCGACGCCGTCGTCGAGGGACTTCACCATCGCGGCATAGAGGGGGTTATGCTGTGGGTTCTTCGGGTCGGCCTTCGACTTGAAGTATTCGGTATAGTCTGCGCGGGCGTTCCACGGGCTATGAACCGAGAAGGCCCAGTAGTTCAGGTAGAACGGCTTGTCCTTGTGGGCTGCGATGTATTTCGCGGCTTCCTGCGACATGCGGTCCTCGATGTTCACGCCGGCGGTATCGGTGATGGGGGGATCCTTGATGAACTTCCACGGGGCGAGGTAGCTGTTGCCGGGTCCGGAAGCGTTGGGCGTGTGCGGGAAATCTGAATCGAAGCCTTGGTCCATCGGTTCGTAGTGGTCGCCGGGCTTCAGGTTGTGGCCGAGGTGCCACTTGCCGAAATGCGCGGTGGCATAGCCGGCTTCTTTGAAGGCTTCAGCCACGGTGAAGTATTCTGGCTTCAGGCGCGTCAGGCTGCTGGCATCGAGTAGGCGGACTTTACCGTTCTCGTTCTTGGCTAGGCTTTTCTCGAGCTGCACCGTCGTCAGATGGCAGACTGGCGCCGTGATGCCAGTGCGGGCGGGGTATTGGCCGGTCAGGATGCTCGAACGCGTCGGCGAACAAAGCGGGCTAGCGGCGTAGGCCTGCGTGAAGCGCGTGCCGCGCTTGGCCAGACGATCGAGGTTGGGGGTCTCGTAAAACGTGCTACCGAAGCAGCCGAGATCATGCGCGCCTAGGTCATCGGCGAGGATGAAGATCACGTTCGGCTTATCCGCGGCGTAGGTGGCGAGCGGAGCGAGCAGGAGGGCGAGGAGGACACGCACGTTCATAGGGATGAGCGAACCCTACTCCCCGCTCTCCGACTTAACAGATTATTTAAATGACCGCATTTGAATCAGCGGCTGAAGTCACTTCGGTCCGGCGTGCCTTTGGCGGGACGCAGTTCGATCGAGCGGATTCGCAGGTCGTCCGTCTGGTCACCGAGATTGAAGCGAACGTGAATGGCTTGGCCGTCGACGGGCAGGGCGATGGTCTGCTCGGAGGTGCCGGCAGGGATGCCGAAGCGGACAAGGTTGGCGGGCAGGAAGTCGGTCTGCTCCTTGGTGCGCCAGCTGAGCGAGGCGTTGGTCGCGACCTTGGCGTCGGCTTTGATCACGGCAGTCATCGGTCCTTTCAGGCTCAGGCCGGTCTTGGCGAGGAAAGGCTTGGCGTTCTTGGCCGCATTAGGGTCGGCGGTGATGAGCAGGGCGCCATCCTTCGCGGCGATCGTACCGTTGCGGGCGAACCAGCCTTGGATTGAGCCGGGAGGCTCTGTCTTGGGCTTCGGGGCGACGGTCAGGGGTGGAATCACACCATGCTCAGCGAAGAGGCCCTCATGATGCCTATCAAATGAAGTCGGCAGGCCTGGCGGCGTCACCGTCTCGCTCCAGTCCTTGAGTGCCTTGGCCAGGCGTGCCGCAATCTCGGGCTGAGCGGTGAGCCTATTCTTCTTCACGTTCTCGCCATCGGGCTGGGAGACATCGAAGAGGAGTTGTTCACGGTCACCGAGGCGGATGAGTTTCCATGGATGCTCCAGCACTGCGGCCTGCGAGCCCCAGCGCCAGAAAAGGCGTTCGTGCGGCGTGCCTTGATTCTTACCAGAGAGAAAAGGGGTGAGGTCCTTGCCGTCGAGCACAGGGTCCGCAGGGAGTCCAGCGAGGGCGACCGCCGTCGCGGCGACGTCGAGTGCGATGACTGGCTTGTCGAAGACCTGCCCGGCAGGCAGGTGGCCCGGCCATGTGGCGACGAAGGGCGTGCGGATGCTGCCTTCGGTGAGCATGCCTTTC
>CAIXQT010000189.1 GCA_903921665.1 uncultured Opitutia bacterium | reverse complement strand
GATTATGTGACGAAGCCTTTTGATACGCGCGAGCTGATGCTGCGCGCCCAGGCACTGCTGCGTCGCGCGAAGTCTGCCGCCGCCAAGCCCTCGACCCGGCTCGCCGCCGGCGCGCTGATGCTCGACATCGAGCGCCATGAAGTGACCGCCTCCGGCAAGATCGTCGAACTCACCGCCACCGAATTCAAGCTGCTCCGTCTGCTCCTCGAGCGGAAGGGAAGGGTGCAGTCGCGCGAAGAACTCCTCGCCGACGTCTGGAACTATTCGCCCGACCTCGAGACCCGCACGGTCGACACCCATGTCCGCCGCCTGCGCGAGAAACTCGGGCCGTCCGGCGACGTCATCGACACGGTGCGCGGCGTGGGCTACCGCGTGAACGGCTGAACGGATTTGCGCTCGCGCGTCCGGCCGGGCCGGACAGCATCCTACGCAGATGTCCTGGCTACCCTGGTTGCTCCTGCTCGCGCTTGTCGCCGCCGCCGTCTGGTGCTTCGCGGAAATCGCCGGGCATGTTCGCTGGGCACGCCGCGCGCTGCTCTCCGATGACGCCGGCCCGCGCCCGCAAGGCTGGCTGGTACGCAAGCTCCGGCTGGAGGAACTCTTCGTGGGCATCGAACGCCGCGCCGCGAACGAGGGCGAGATCCGCGCGGCGGCCGCGCGGCGCATCGAAGCGCTGCTCGCGCCGCTGACAGACGCGGTCCTTGTCGTCGACGCGCAAGACCGGCTCCGCCTCGCGAACCCCGCGGCCGCCGCGTTGTTCGATCTTTCGGAAGGTGACAGCGGCGGATCGATCGTCCCGCTGGTCCGGAGCGCCGATTTCATCGAGCTCGTCCGCCGAGCCCGGGCGGAAGGCGGTGCTCGCTCGACGATCCTCCTGAACCGCGCGCCCTTGTCCGACGTCTGGATCCAAGCCGCCGGCGCGCGCACCGATCCGGAAGCGTTCGGCGACGGCGCCGCGATCTTCGTGCTGGCGGATGTGACGGCGCTGAAGCGCCTGCAAGCCATGGAGCGCGACTTCGTGACCAACGTCTCGCATGACCTCCGCACGCCGGTGACGATCCTGCGCGGCTACGCCGAGACGCTGGCGGAAGACCAGGCGACGATGTCGGCCGAGGATCGCGCACGTTTCACGCAGAAGATCGTGAGCTCGGTCGGCAGGCTGCAAGGCCTCGTCGAAGGCCTGCTCGCCCTCGCGAGCTTGGAGTCTTCGCAGGACGTACGTCGTGAGCCCGGCGCGCTGCATGTCGCGGCCCGCGAAGTAGCCGAAGAGTTCTCCGCCCGCTGCAAAGCGGCAGGCGTGAAGTTGGTGCTCCAGCTGGGCGCCGCCGATGGCGGCGCGGCGGATCCGGTCCAGGCGCGCCGACTGGTCCAGAACCTGATCGATAACGCCTTGGCCCATGCCGCCGGCATGAGCCGGCTGCTCATCGCCACCCGAGACACCCCCAGCGGGGTGGAGCTCAGCGTCGAGGATGATGGGGCCGGGGTGCCCCCGGCCGACCTCCCGAGGCTGTTCGACCGTTTCTACCGAACCGACAAGTCCCGCCGGGCAGGGGGTAGCGGCCTCGGGCTGAGTATCGTCCGCCAGGTCGCCGAACTTCATGGCGGGTCGGCGACGGTGGAGCCGGTTCGTCCGAAGGGACTACGGATCACCGTGACCCTTCCGTCCGTCGACTGAGGCCGGAAATGAAAAACCCGCCGTGTTTCGGCGGGTTTTTGCTCCATTTTAAAGTGGAGCGCGCGACTGGACTTGAACCAGCAACAGCCACCTTGGCAAGGTGGTACTCTACCATTGAGCTACGCGCGCGTTGGACGGGAAGCAGACCAAACGCCCTATCGTGTGTCAAGCCTTTGGACGAACCTTAGCCGGGCAGGGCGGGGGGCGGGATAAAGGCCCTGCTTTTCAAGCAGGGCGGCCGCTTCGTCGGAAAAAAGCCACCGGAGCGCCGGCTTAAGCTCCGCGAGCTTATCCTGCCTGACGTAGAGGAGCAAAGGAACCTGCAATGGGTAATCCCCGTTATGGACGTTGTTCTCATCAGGACCATAGGCGGTCGACGGTCGGCCGGGGCGACCATCCGAAACTTGGAGAACCTTGCCACGGCCAGCAGGGGGGCGGGGGAGCAGGACGATGCTCCCGGCGCGCGAGGCCAGCAGATCGGCGGCAAGGTCCGGCTCGACGCGCAACCTGACGTCGCTTCGGAAAGGCTGACCCTCGAGGACCACGCCTTGGAAGACCTCCAGCACAAGGGTGCCCATCGGTGACGAGACCACCGGCGTCATGAGTTCCGAGCGGGCTCCCGGATCGATGTCATTCCAATTACGGGCGAGGATGCGGGCGTCCCGCGCGAAGGCGTTGGCGAGCTGCTCGAGCGAGATATGGTCGAGACGGTTGCCGACATGCGTGGCGACGACGACCGCTGAGCTGGCGAGCCGAAATTCAAGGATGCCGGCTTTCCCGGGCAAAGACGGCGCGACCTCGCGGTCGCGCTGCATGAGCACGACCGCTGAGGCGGCGCCTTGCTGGAAATCCCGCCGGCCCGGAAGCGTGCCGGCGAAATCGACGACGAGCTTGGCATCGGTCTTCTCCAATCCGCGGGCGACAGGACCGGCGAGCAGATCGGAGCCGACGAAATCGGCCGCGCCCAAGGCGGCGCAAGAAAAGAGGAAGGCGAATATTCTCACGCCGTCTCAGGGCCGGGATCTAATTCCGGCCATTGGAGCAACTTGCGATGCAGCGTGCGACGAGAGATGCCCATGAGTTCGGCGGCCCGCGTGCGATTGCCGGCCGCGGCGGCGAGCGCCTGCTTCAGGAGCTGCTTCTCGTTCTGCTCGCGATCGAGGATATTGCCACCGGAGGAGGGCAGGGCGGAGACCGCGACGGACGTGGCGGCCGGTTGCGAGAACCGGGGATCCAGGTCAGACGCGGCGACGGTCTTGCCCGAGCGGAGTACGGCGAGGTTCTCGCACGCGTTCCGGAGCTCGCGGATATTGCCCGGCCAAGGATAACGGACGAGGACCGCCAAGGCATCGGGGGAAAGCTTCGGCGCCGCGACGGAGTTCTCCTTGGCGAAGCGGTCGAGATAATGCGCGAGCAGGAGAGGGACGTCATCCTGGCGCTCGCGGAGCGGCGGCAGCCGCAACGGGACAACCGAAAGGCGGTAATAGAGATCTTCGCGGAACTTCCCTTCCTTGACCATCTGCTGGAGGTCGCGATTGGTCGCGCAGACCAGGCGAAGGTCGAGCGCGATCGGGCGATGCGAACCAAGGCGTTCGACCGAACGCGTCTCCAGAAAGCGCAGCAGCTTCACCTGGGTGGTGGCGTCGATCTCCCCGATCTCATCCAAGAAAAGGGTGCCGCCGTCAGCCG
Organism: uncultured Opitutia bacterium; assembly: GCA_903921665.1. GTDB lineage: Bacteria > Verrucomicrobiota > Verrucomicrobiia > Opitutales > UBA953 > UBA953. The sequence goes on along the minus strand of CAIXQT010000189.1, from coordinate 1,160 downwards.
ATTCGAAGCGTCCCACCCGGCGCTCGTTCGCTCCGGTGAAGGCGCCTTTCTCGTGGCCGAACAATTCGGATTCGAGAAGATTGGCGGGGATGGCCGCGCAGTGCACCGCCATGAAAGGTCCTTTGGAGCGCTGGCTCGCCTGATGGATCATCTGGGCGAAGAGCTCCTTGCCCGTGCCGGTCTCGCCCAACAGGAGAATGGTCGCATTGGACGGCGCGACCGAACGGACCTGTTCGATCGAACGTTGGAGGGCGGAAGAGGATCCCACGACTTCGCCCAGGGAGAATTTCCGGTCCAGACGCGCCTTGAGCGTGACGACTTCCTTTTCGGTCGTGCGGGCCTTCAGCCCGCGATCCAGGACGAGCTCGACCTGGCGGAGGTCGACGGGCTTCTGGAAGAACCAATAGGCGCCGAGGCTCATCGCCTTCACGGCCGTGTCCACGTCTCCGTACGCCGTCATCATGATGCAGACCGGCTGATTGGGCAGCTTGAGCGCGCGGTCGATGACCGCCATGCCGTCTTCTCCGGCCATGCGGAGATCCGTGAGCACCGCGTCCGGCGGGACATCCTGCATGAGGCGCGCCGCTTCCGCGGCGTCCTTCGCCACGAAGGTCTCGTAGCGATCTTCGAGAGCGGCGCGCAGCCCTTCGCGGATGTTCTTCTCGTCGTCGACGATGAGGACCGTGGGTTTCATGGGTCAGGCTTCCGGAGAAGGGTGATGGTTGGCGGCGCCCCACGCGCGGGCGGCTTTCTCGGCCAAGGCGACGCGCGCACGGTCGACTTCGGCGAGACGCGCCTTCAGGTTAGCGTTGGAGACGCGCGCAAGGTCGTCGAGGTCGCAGAGGTACGCGCCGTCGAGGCCTTGGACGCCAGTGGCGAAATTACGCGGCACCCCGAGGTCGACAAGGAGGAGCGGCCGGCCGGAACGGCGGCCGGCGAGTTCACGGATCGCCACCGCGTCGAGCAACGCGCGCTCGACCGTCGCGCAACCGATGATGACGTCGTGGGCATGCGCCTGGCGCAGGGCGTCGGCCAGCGTGAGCGAAGAACCGGAGAATTCCTCGGCGAGCGTGCGGGCGTTCTCGAACGTACGCGAAGCGACCGAGACCTGCGAAGCGCCGCGGGAGACGAGCGCCTGGACCACTTGGCGGCCGACGTCG
>CAIXQT010000188.1 GCA_903921665.1 uncultured Opitutia bacterium | reverse complement strand
TCCGGCGCTACCCGGATTGAGTCGTAGCACCGAGCCGTCCTGTTCGATCTTCGGGACATGCGTATGCCCGGTGATCACGATATCCGGACGAAACGTCCCCTCGTCGACGGGCAGATGCCCATGGTGGACCAAGATACGCAAGCCGCCGATGACCTGCAGGGAGGTCAAGGGCAGCGTCTCGTCATCATCGCAGTTGCCCGCGACCGCATGGCAAGGGGCGAGCTCCGCCAGTTGCGGTATGATCAGCGGGCCGCAGACGTCGCCCGCGTGGAAGATCACGGCGCAGCCTTCGAGCGCGATGATCGCCTCGGCGCGGAGCCGGCCGTGCGTGTCGGAGATGACGCCGATCTCGATCGACGGCTCCACGGTCAGAGCGGGCGACGGAGCTTCCCGGCCGGGATCGGTCGCAGGGCCGTGAAGTCCGCCCCGATGGTGTCCTTGAGCTTGTCCTTGAGGCCGGGCGGCAGGGCGTTCACGGCCTCCAGGAACTCCTTGTCGCCCGGGAACGCCGTCTTGCCGACTTCGGCGACCGGAAGGCTGGCAAGGGCCGAGTCAGGGAACGAAAAGTCGGGGCGGCGATCGGAGTTGCTCGCCTCGGCCTCAGCGGCTTCGACGTCCAAAGGCGGCAGGGATTCCTCGAGGAGGCCGGAGTCCTCGATCGGCACGTCGACGACGCGCGAAGGGGTCGGCACGACGGCCGGAGCGGATTCGACGACGGGAACGGTCGCGACGGGTTCAGGCGCCGCCGGTGCGGCCGCCGTGGTCCTTATTTTTTTTTGGCCGGGCTCCCGAGGGAGACCAGCTGCGGCGGCGGCGATGTCTTTGATGAGCAGGTCTATCGACCGCGACCTACTTTGCTCGATCGCCTTGAGGAGCGTCACCTCGAAGTTGGCGCGAGGCGAAAGGCCTTGGCGAATCCCATTCTCCCCTTCCTGCAGGCATTCGAGGAGGCGCACGAGCTGTTCGGTGGCCAGCGGCGCGCCGAGCTGGGCGGAGACGCCGCCGGTGCGGACCGAATCAAGCGTCGCGGCACGCACGCGGAGCTGGAGATCGGCGAGCACGCGGAGCAAGTCGCGCCCTTCGGCGTGGAAAGCGTCACAGAGCGCGAGGACCTTCTTCCCGTCGCAGGTGGCGATTCCTTGGCAGAGGTCCGTGACCTGCTGGACGGAGGCGAGGCCGTAGATGGAAAGCACGTCGGCTTCGGTGATCTTCTTGCCCGCGAAGGAGATGACCTGGTCGAGGATGGACTGCGAGTCACGCATGCCGCCGGAAGCCAAGCGGGCGATGGCCGTGAGGGCATGCTGGTCGGCGGTGACGCCGTCAGCCTTGACGATGCGGGCGAGCTGGGCGGCGATGACCTCCTCGGAGATCGGCTGGAACTCCAGGCGCTGGCAGCGGGAGGTGATGGTCGGGAGGATCTTGTCCGCCTCGGTCGTCGCCAGGATGAACTTCACCCAAGGCGGCGGCTCTTCGAGCGTCTTAAGCAAGGCATTGAACGCCTCCTTCGTCAGCTGGTGGACTTCGTCGATGATGAAGACCTTGAACGGGCAGTTGGTCGGAGCGTACTGGCACTCGTCGCGGATCTTCTTGGCGTCGTCGATACCGCGATTGGAGGCGGCGTCGATCTCGACCACGTCAAGGCAGCTACCCTGTTCGATCGCCAGGCAGATCGGGTCTTCGAGGGAGAAGTCGGGCTTCGGGCCGCCGGCGCAGTTCAGGGCCTTGGCCAGGATGCGCGCGGTGGTCGTCTTGCCCGTGCCACGCGGACCGATGAAGAGATAGGCATGGGCCATACGCTTCGTCTCGAGCGCATTACGGAGCGTCTTGACGATATGTTCCTGTCCGACGAGTTCGTCGAAACGGCGGGGACGCCAGCGGCGCGCGATGACCTGGAAGCCGGGTTCAGACACTGGCGACTAGGTAAGGACGGGCCGAAGGGGGTGTCAACGGGGCAAAGCCCGGCTTATTCCCATTCGATGGTCGCCGGCGGCTTGGACGAGACGTCGTAGACCACGCGGTTGATACCCTTCACCTCGTTGATGATGCGGGTCGAGGCACGCTGCAGCACGTCGTACGGCAGGCGGGCCCAATCGGCCGTCATCGCATCGGAGGAAGTCACCGCGCGGAGGGCGCAGACGTTGTCGTAGGTGCGTCCGTCGCCCATCACGCCGACGCTGCGCACCGGCAGGAAGACCGCGAAAGCCTGCCAGACCTTGGCGTACTGGCCGGAGGTGCGGAGTTCGTTGATGAAGATGTCGTCGGCCTTACGGAGCACCTCGAGGCGCTCCTTGGTGATGTCGCCGCAGACGCGGACCGCGAGGCCGGGGCCCGGGAACGGGTGACGCCAGACCATGTCATGCGGCAGGCCGAGGGCTTCGCCGAGGGCGCGGACCTCATCCTTGAAGAGCTCGCGCAGGGGCTCCAGCAACTTGAGCTTCATGTGCTTCGGCAGACCGCCGACGTTGTGGTGGCTCTTGATCGTGGCGGCCGGTCCGCCGTTGGGCGAAAGGGATTCGATGACGTCAGGGTAGAGCGTGCCTTGGGCGAGGAAGTCGACCTTGCCCTTCTTGGTGCGCTGGACCTCGGCGATGGAGCGTTCGAAGACCTTGATGAACTCGTGGCCGATGATCTTGCGCTTACGCTCGGGGTCGGTGACGCCCTTGAGCTTACGGAGGAAAGTCTGGGAGGCGTCGACGACGCGGAGGTCGACCTTGAACTTGCCGCGGAACATCTTCTCGACCTGGGCGCGCTCGTTGAGGCGCAGCAGGCCGTTATCGACGAACACGCAGGTGAGCTGCTTGCCGATGGCGCGCTGGATGAGGGCGGCCGCGACGGAGGAGTCGACGCCGCCGGAGAGGCCGAGGATGACCTGCGACTTGCCGACCTTCTCGCGGATCTCGCGGACGGCGGTCTCGACGTAGTCGTCCATCTTCCAGGTCGGCTTGCACCGGCAGATGCGGAAGAGGAAGTTGCGGAGGATGTCGATGCCGCGCTCGGAGTGGGCGACCTCGGGATGGAACTGGATGCCGTAGAAGCGGCGCTTGGTATCCTCGATGACGGCGCACTCGGAGTTCTCGGTCGAGGCGACGGCCTTGAAGCCGCGAGGGAGACGCGTGATCTTGTCGCCGTGGGAATTCCAGATGCGCAGCGGGGACTTCAGGCCCTGCAGCAGCTGGGAGCCCTTGCCGAAGGAAAGGATGCCGTGGCCGTATTCGCGGTGGGAGCTGCTGGCGACATTGCCGCCGAGCATCTGACCCATGAGCTGGACGCCGTAGCAGATGCCAAGCACGGGCAGGCCCAGCTCGAAGACGCCCGGATGCGGGTGAGGCGAGCCTTTGGCTTTCACGCTGTCCGGGCCGCCGGAAAGGATGACGCCGACGACGCCGTCGGCGCGAAGGGTCTCAGGCGTGACGCCGAACGGATAGATGCGAGAGTGGACGTTGCACTCGCGGATGCGGCGCGCGATGACCTTGGTCAGCTGCGAACCGAAATCGAGAATGGCGATGGACTGGGTGGCCATGGTGGGAAAGTTAGGGGGATTCAGAACTTGAGGCGAACATTGTTCCACCCGCAATGGGGGCAGACCGCCTCCTCGCGAAGCCGGGGGCGGACATACGTCACGTTACAACGGACGCAGGAAAAGGCGGAATTGATGCGGCGGTGATCCGAGAGGAGGACGTCGCGCCGATCGTACCAAGCCTGCAGGCCGAAAAGGACGACCGCAGCCAGCCCGGCCAAGAAGGCCAGGAAGACGGCGAGATCGACGGACTGCAGCATGAAGGGCGAAGGGGTTAAAAAGGCGAGACGCGCCAGCCGGGGGGCGGACGCGTCTCGGGTTCAGGCCTGGGCGATAAGCTTAGGCCTGAGCAGGAGCGGCGGCCGCTTCCTTCTTGGCCTTGGGCTTACGAGCCGTCTTGGCCTTCGGGGTCATGGCCGGGGACTTGTCGTCCTTGGCCACGAGTTCGATGAGGGCCGTCTCGGCTGCGTCACCCTTACGGGCGCCGAGCTTGTAGATGCGGGTGTAGCCGCCGGTGCGACCGAGGAACTGCTGCACGCGCTCCTTGAACAGGAGCTGGGCGGCGTCTTCGTTGCGCAGCTTGGCGATGGCCAGGCGGTAGTAGTGGAGCTTCACCGACTTGTCGGCGGACTGCTCGGCCTTCTTGGCGTAGGTGATGATC
>CAIXQT010000187.1 GCA_903921665.1 uncultured Opitutia bacterium | reverse complement strand
CGGCCCTCGTCGCGACAACCGCAACGACGCCCCTGCTTCCGAATTCAACGACAAGGTCGTCCACATCAACCGTTGCTCGAAGGTCGTCAAAGGCGGCCGTCGCTTCAACTTCGCCGCGCTCATCGTGGCGGGTGATGGCAAGGGACGCGTCGGCGTCGGTTACGGCAAGGCCAAGGAAGTTCCTGATGCGATCCGCAAGGGAACCGACCGCGCCCACCGCGCCCTCGTTCGCGTCAATCTCCGCGGCAACACCATCCCGCACGAAGTCATCGGCCACGCTGACGGCGGCGTCGTGATGCTCCGTCCGGCTGCTCCCGGTACCGGCCTCATCGCCGGCGGCGGCGTCCGTGCCGTGCTCGAAGTGGCTGGTTACAAGGACGTCCTTTCGAAGTCCATGGGATCCAACAATCCCCAGGCTATCGTGAAGGCCACCTTGGACGGTCTCTCCAAGCTCCGTACCCTCGAACAAATCAAGGCTCTCCGCGCCTAAGCGGAACACACAGACATGAAACTCGACTCTCTGCCCAAGATCAAGGGCTCCACTCATCGCCATAAGGTGCTCGGCCGCGGTCGCGGTACCGGTCACGGCAAGACTTCCGGTCGTGGTCACAAGGGTATGAAGGCCCGCTCCGGCGGCGGCCATCGCCCCGGCTTCGAAGGCGGTCAGATGCCCCTCTATCGTCGCCTGCCTCACCGCGGCTTCAAGAACGTGAACCGCATCGACTACGCCGTGCTCAACGTGCGTGATTTCGAAGAACTCGAAGGCAAGACCTTCGGCCTCGAAGAACTCGTCGCCGCCGGCGTCCTGCGCAAGTCCGCCCCTCTCCTCAAGATCCTCGGCACCGGCGAGCTCACGCGCGCCGTCACCGTCAAGGCCCACCGTTTCTCCAAGGACGCGAAAGCGAAGATCGAGAAGGCCGGCGGCAAGGCGATCCTGATCGAGATCAAGAAGTCGGCCACCGCCGCTGAGTGAGCCTCGGCTCACCCCTGTCCTCGATGTTCTCGGCCTTCGCCAACTGCTGGAGGATCCCTGAGCTCAGGGCCCGGCTGATCGCCACGGTAGCCTTGGTGTTCGTCGCCCGTATCGGCGCGAACATCCCGCTGCCGGGCATCGACCCGAAGGACATCATGGATTACTACCACTCCATGGCCGACAAGTCGTCGGGCGGAGTGGTCGCGATGTATAACATGTTCACCGGCGGCGCTCTCCTCAAGGGGGCGGTCTTCTCGCTGGGCATCATGCCTTACATCAGCGCCTCGATCATCATGCAGCTGATGTCGGCCGTCGTGCCGTCGATCGCTCGCCTCCAGCAGGAAGGCGAAATCGGCCGCCAGAAGGTCGCCCAGTATTCGCGCTACCTCACCATCCTCATCGCAGTCGTCCAGTCGGCGCTGCTCCTCGGCGCTTTCTGCAATCCGCAGCAGGTCGGACAGGCCCTCGGACTCGGCAATTTCACCGGCACCATCGTGGTGATGCAGAGCAAGACGCTCTTCGTCTGCCTCGGCGTCTGCCTGCTCACCTCCGGCTCGATCGTCATGCTCTGGCTCGGCGAGCAGATCACGCAACGTGGCATCGGCAACGGCACGTCCGTCCTGATCACCATCGGCATCCTCGCCGATATCCCGGGCGCGCTCACTTCGTTCGTCGACATGACCTTCGGCGGCAAGGTCGGCGCCGCCGCCGCCAATTCCAACGGTCCCGAGAAGGCCTTCGGCATGGTGCTCCTTTTCGTCGCCGTGACCGCCGCGATGGTCGCCATCAACCAGGCCGTCCGCAAGATCCCGATCCAGTACGCGCAGCGCATGGTCGGACGCAAGATGTACGGTGCCCAGACCAACTACCTGCCGCTCAAGGTCAACTACGCTGGCGTGATGCCGGTCATCTTCGCCGGCGCCATCATGAGCTTCCCGCCCATGCTGCTCAACCCGCTGAGCACCTACTTCCCGACGTTGTCCTTCCTGCGCGACTGGGCCGATTTCTTCTCCCGTAACAACGGCTTCTATTACACGGTCTACTCGATCCTGATCTTCGGCTTCAGCTACTTCTGGATCTCGATCATGTTCCGTCCGGTCCAGATCGCCGACGACCTCAAGAAGAACAACGGCTACATCCTCGGCGTCCGCCCCGGCGAGCACACCGCTCAGTTCCTGGATTTCGTGATGACCCGCCTCACGCTGGCCGGCTCGATCTTCCTGCTGATCATCGCGCTGATGCCCGACCTGTTCATCAATCAGTTCAGCTTCCCGATGCGCCTCGCGACGTTCCTCGGCGGCACAGGCGGCCTGATCACCGTCGGCGTGATGCTCGACACGATGCGCCAGGTGGAGACCTACCTGCTGCAGCGTAACTACGAAGGCTTCCTGAAGAAGGGTCGTATCGGAGGCATTCCAGTGCCCGCCGCCGCCCTCCGCACGGATGCCGAAACTTCGGCCCTCGGCTCGCTCGAGAAGACCTGCCTGACCATGTTCATCTTCGGCGTCATCGCCTGGGCTCTGAATCACTGGGGTCCGTTCGTCGGCTAATCTTTTCCCGGGATGATCGATTTGAAGTCGGCCGAAGACGTGAGTCGCATGCGTGCCGCCTGTGCCGCGGCGGCTCGTGTGCTCCACGACCTTGCGACCCTTGTCGTCCCGGGGATCTCGACCGCCGGTCTGGATTCCGCCGCTCGCGGACTGATGGCCCGCCATGGCTGCGAGAGCGCCTGCCATGGCTATGTCGTCGGTCGGCTGAGCTACCCCGGCTACGTCTGCATTTCCGTCAACGACGAGATCGTCCATGGCATCGGCGCCGCCGACCGCATCATCCGGGACGGCGACCTGGTCTCCTTGGACGTGGTCGTCCGCCGCGATGGCTTCATCGGAGACAACGCCCGGACCGTCATGGTCGGGGCGGTCGACCCCCGGGCCCGCCAGCTTTGCTTGGATACCGAAAAATCCCTCATGGCCGGCATCGCCGCCGTGAAACCTGGCAACAGGGTGGGGGATATCTCCGCGGCCATCCAGGAGGCGCTTGCCCCTGGGGGCTATGGCATTGTCAGGGACTTCGTCGGTCACGGCGTCGGACGCAAGATGCACGAAGAACCCCAAATTCCTAATTACGGCAAGGCGGGAACTGGACCTAAGTTACTGCCTGGCATGGCTTTAGCCATTGAGCCCATGGTCAATCTTGGTTCCCATAAGGTCGTCATGGCCTCCGACGGCTGGACCGCCCGGACGGCCGACGGCAAGGTCTCCGCGCACTTCGAGCACACCGTTTTAGTGACCGAAAGCGGGGCCGAAATCCTGACCCTCGTTTAAACCGCATTTTTTGCTTTCAAATCCCACCAGAACCTCCAAGTTCCGACCTCTTTCCCACCTTCCAAACAGCACGGACACCATGCCTCGAATCCTCGGCGTAGACATTCCCAACAACAAGAAAGTAGAGATCTCTCTCCGCTATATCTATGGTATCGGCCCCCGCCGCGCCACGGAGATCTGCGAAGCTCTCGGCTTTGATCCTGCCATGCGCGCTCAGAATCTTTCTGAAGAGCAGCTGAACAAGATCGTCGAGTACATCGTACGCATGGGGTACAAGTGCGAGGGCGACCTTCGCCGCGACATCGCGCAGAACCTGAAGCGCCTCCAGGCGATCAAGTGCTACCGCGGCCTCCGTCACTTCCGCGGCCTCCCGGTCCGTGGTCAGCGTACGCGCACCAACGCCCGTACCCGCAAGGGCAAGCGCAAGACCGTCGGCGTCGCCGCGGCTCCGTCCAAGTAAGCCAACCTTTCTCCTAACACTATTTTACGATGAGCGAAGAAGCCCCCAAGACCCCCAAGGCAAAGAAGCCGAAGGCCCCTGCCGCCGAAGCTGCCGCCGCCCCCGAAGTCGTCGCTGCCGCGGCCGCTCCGGCCGAAGCCGCCGCCCCCGAGCGCAAAGAGATTACCGCCAAGGAACTCCTCGGCGAAGAGCTCGGTGAAGTGAAGGTTCGTCGTGCCAAGGGCTCG
>CAIXQT010000186.1 GCA_903921665.1 uncultured Opitutia bacterium | reverse complement strand
TTGTGGGCTTCGGCGATCTCCTTGATGGAGAACTGGTACTTCTCCTTGCGGGTCTTGAAGACGATGTCGTTGTCGTCGGAGCGGATGCACGGGCGGTGCGTCGGGATGGCGACGACCGTCAGGCGGTAGATGTCGTGGAACTCGGAAGCTTCGGTCTCGGCGGTGCCGGTCATGCCCGCGAGCTTCTGGTACATGCGGAAGTAGTTCTGGATCGTGACCGTCGCGTAGGTCTTGTTCTCCTTCTCGAGGGCGACGCCTTCCTTGGCTTCGACGGCCTGGTGGAGGCCGTCGGACCAGCGGCGACCTTCCATGATGCGACCGGTGTTCTCGTCGACGATCTTCACCTTACCCTCGTGGACGACGTACTGCTTGTCCTTCTCGTAAAGCGTGTAGGCCTTGAGCAGCTGGCCGATGGCGTGGATGTCTTCGGAGACCTGCGCGTAGGCGGCCTCGGCTTCCGTGCGCAGTTCGGCGCGGCGTTCCGGGGTGAGAGACTCGTCGCGGTCGAGCTCGACGTAGCGGGTCGGCAGGTCAGGCAGCACGAACGCGTCGGGCTGGCCGGGGCGGAGCGTGTCGCGGCCGAGCTGCGAAAGGTCGGACTCGTGGTTGCGTTCGCTGACGGCGAAGTAGAGTCGTTCCTTGAGGTGGAAGCGGCGGTCCTTCTCGATCTCGGAGGCGAGCACGCCTTCGTGCTTCTCGAGCAGCTTGCGCCAGCGGCCGTTCTCCATCAGGCGGAGGAAGACGCGGTTGCGCGGCATGCCGTGGGCGGCGAGCCAGAGCTTGTCGAGGGCGTCGGCGGAAGGCTCCTTGTCTTCGGTGAGCTTATCGAGCTCCTCGCGGGCCTCGTTGATCAGGCGGGTGACAAGGCGGATCTGCAGTTCGACCAGGGCGGCGACCGGCTGGCGGAGGCGGGGGAACGCCGGCTCGCGCTCTTCGGCGACGGGGCCGGAGATGATCAGGGGAGTGCGGGCTTCGTCGACCAGGATGGAGTCGATTTCGTCGACGATGCAGAAGTAGTGGTCGCGCTGGACCTGCTCGTCGGGCGAGAGGGCCATGCCGTTGTCGCGCAGGTAGTCGAAGCCGAACTCGGAAGCGGTGCCGTAGGTGATGTCGCAGCCGTAGGCGGCCTTGCGTTCGTCGCTGGGCATCTGGTTCTGGATGCAACCGACCGTCAGGCCGAGCCAGCGGAAGAGGTGGCCCATCCACTCGGAGTCGCGGCGGGCGAGGTAGTCGTTGACGGTGACCAGCTGGCAGTTCTTGCCGGTCAGGGCGTTGAGGTAGAGGGGCAGGGTGGCGACAAGGGTCTTGCCTTCGCCGGTCGCCATCTCGGCGATCTTATTCTGGTGGAGGGCGATGCCGCCGATGAGCTGGACGTCGAAATGCACCATCTCCCACACCTGCTCATGGTCGCAGACGATGGCTTTGGTGCCGCAGAGGCGTCGGGCGGCGTTCTTGACGACCGCGAAGGCCTCGGGGAGGAGGGCGTCGAGGGATTCGCCCTTGGCGTGGCGATTCTTGAACTCCTCGGTCTTGGCGCGGAGCTGCTCGTCCGAGAGTTTCTGGTACTCGGTCTCGAGGACGTTGATCCGCTTGACCAGGGGTGCGCACTTGCGGAGGAACCTCCGGTGGTGGCTGCCCGCGAAGAGCTTGAGGATGCTGAGAAACATGGGGCCGGGAGCGAGAGGTAGCAAACCCCGACCCCACCCCCCGGGGCAAGCCTTGACTCGGGTTGTTCACATCGGGTTTTCCGCCTTGCGGCTGTGCTCCCGCCCTCAAGATGGGACATACCCATGGCTGAAAACGTCCTTATCCTCGGCACCGGCTGCGCCGGCCTGACCGCCGCGATCTACGCCGCCCGCGCCGGCCTCACTCCGCTGGTGCTCGAAGGCGGCCAGCCTGGCGGCCAGCTGACCACGACCTCCGAGGTCGAGAACTTCCCGGGCTTCGTCCACGGCGTCGACGGCAACGAGCTCATCACGAACATGAAGGGCCAGGCCGAACGTTTCGGCGCCAAGTTCGCCTGGGACCGCATCGACTCCGTCGACTTCTCCGGCCCGATCAAGAAGCTCAAGGGCGGCGAAGCCACCTACGAAGCCAAGGCCGTGATCATCGCCACCGGCGCCTCGCCCCGCCTCCTCGGCATTCCCGGCGAAAAGAAATATTACGGCGGCAACGGCGTGACCACCTGCGCGACCTGTGACGGCGCGTTCTACCGCAACGTCCCGGTCGCCGTCGTCGGCGGCGGCGACTCCGCCTGCGAAGAAGCCCTCTTCCTCACCCGTTTCGCCTCCAAGGTCTACCTCGTGCACCGTCGCGACAGTTTCCGCGCTTCCGACATCATGGTGCAGCGCGTGAAGAGCCACGAGACGATCGAGCTCGTCCTCAACGTCACCCCGACCGAGATCCTCGGCGACGAGAAGGTGCACACCCTGCGCGTCATTGAGAAGTCCGGCGCCGTCCGCGACCTCGGCGTGAAGTGCGTCTTCGTCGCCATCGGCCACGTGCCCAATTCCCAAGCCTTCACGCCGGCCCTCGCGGTCGACGAAGGCGGTTATTTCATCGCCGGCGCCAACACCGTCAGCACCAATATCCCCGGCGTCTTCGTCGCCGGCGATTGCTCGGACCACGTCTATCGTCAGGCCATCACCGCCGCCGGCATGGGTTGCCGCGCCGCCATCGAAGCCGAACGCTGGTTGGCGGGACACTGAGCGTCGCGGCGCAGCCGCGACGAGGGGATACGTGGGCAAGGTGACACGTGGGCAAGGGGTAGATTCAAAGGGAAACCGGAATGTTGGCTTGGGACATATAACCCCAGCCAATCATCCGGTCTCCGGTTCCCCTTTGATTTAATTGCCTCTGTCTTGAGGTAGGGCGGCGATTGCCATCGCCGCCGTTCGAGACCGTCGTTGAGGTGATTTCTTCGGCTCTTAGCTAGGCTCGTTTTACTTCCGTGTGCGCGTGCGAACGGACGTGATGGCAATCACGTCCCTACCTCATGCAATTCCCGCCACCTGCCACCTGGGGCCGCCACCCGCCACCTGAGAATGAATACAACTATGTCGTGACGCTGTCCCGACCCTACCTCGTTGCACCTAATCAAAAGCAGCAAGGGCGCTTACGCGCCCCTGTTCATTCGCCTGGCCCTGACCCTAGCCCAAGCCCTGTCCCTCGAAATAATCCCTGCGGGATTATTTCGTCAGAATTTCCATCGCCGACTTCTTCTGCGGGATGAAGGGCAGCACGTGCTCGGTGTAGGGCACGATGACGTCGAGGAGGTAAGGTCCGTCGTGATCAAGCATCTCGCGCATGGCGGCGCGGAGGTCTTCGCGCTTCATGACCTGGCGGGCCTTGATGCCGAAGCCGTTGGCGATCTTCACGAAGTCCGGGTAGAGGCCGCCCGGGTTGTCGGGAGAGCCGATGTTCTTGGCGTCGCCGAGGATCGTGTGGCCGCGGGAGCCGGCGTAGAAGCGGTCTTCCCACTGCACCACCATGCCCAGGTGCTGGTTGTTGAGGATGAGGATCTTGGCGTTGATCTTCTCGATCTTCATGCACGCGAGTTCCTGGATGTTCATCAGGAACGAGCCGTCGCCGTCGATGTCGATGACCTGCGTGTCCGGGTTGGCGACCTTGGCGCCGATGGCGGCCGGGAGGCCGAAGCCCATGGTGCCCGCACCGAGCGAGCTGATGAAGTGGCGCGGTTCGTTGAAGCGGTAGTACTGCGGGGCCCACATCTGGTGCTGGCCGACGCCGGTGGAGATGATCGCCTTGCCCTTGGTTTCTTCGAAAAGGACTTCGATGGCTTCCTGCGGGAGGATGTGCTTGGTCTTACGCTCGTAGCTGAACGGATACGGGTGCTCCTTCTTCCAGCCGTTGATGGTCTCATACCACTTCTTCAGGTCAGGCTTCTTGAAGCCCTTCTTGGCGAGCGCGACCATGCGGCCGAGCGCGTGCTTGATGTCGGAGTGGATCGGGTAGTCCGCGAACTTGTTCTTCTGGTGTTCCGAGCGGTCGATGTCGATGTGGACGATCGTGGCGTCCGGGGCGAACTTCTCGATGGCGCCGGTGATGCGGTCGTCGAAACGCGCGCCCATGGTGATGAGGAGGTCGCTCTTGCAGACGGCCCAGTTGCCGGCGACGGTGCCGTGCATGCCGTACCAGTAAAGGGACTGCGGATGGTCGCAGGGGAAGGCGCCGAGGCCCATCAGCGTG
>CAIXQT010000185.1 GCA_903921665.1 uncultured Opitutia bacterium | reverse complement strand
AGCTTGCCACCGGACTTGGTCTTCTCGACCGGGGTCAGGTCAGCGGCGAACTTAAGGGCGGCCGGCAGGAGCAGGGTCTTGGCGATCTCGGAGACGAGCTTCGACTCAGTGTTGATCGCAAGCACGTAGGAGTGCGTGTAGATCTCTTCGCGGGACTCAAGTTCGGCCTTGGAGAGGACGCCCTGGCGCTCAAAGACCTCGATCGACGACTTAGAGACGATCTCAGGGAGAGCGTCAGGGGTCGTACAGAGGTTCTTGAGACCGCGCTTGGCGGCTTCCTTGTGCCACGCTTCGGAGTAGCCGTTGCCGTTGAAGATGATTCGGCCGTGCTTGGTGAGGATGTCCTTGAGGACGCTCTGGAGCGCGGAGTTGAAATCGGAGTTCTTCTTGAGGGCGGCGGCGAGTTCGTCGGCGAGCTTGTCGAGCGAGTCAGCCATGATCGTGTTGAGCACGGTCAGGGGGCCGGCGACCGAGAAGGCCGAGCCGACGGCACGGAACTCGAACTTGTTACCGGTGAAGGCGAACGGGCTCGTGCGGTTGCGGTCACCGGCGTCCTTCGGCAGGACAGGCAGCGTGTCGACGCCGAGGGTCATGTGGCCGCCCTTGCGGGAGGACGAAGCGGAGCCGCTCTTCTTCACCTGCTCGATGACTTCGTTGAGCATGTCGCCCAGGTAGATCGAGATGATGGCGGGAGGAGCTTCGTTGGCGCCGAGACGGTGGTCGTTACCGGCCGAGGCGACGGAAGCGCGGAGCAGACCCTGGTGGAGGTCGACGGCGCGGATCACCGCGGAGCAGAAGGTCAGGAACTGGGCGTTCTCGTGCGGGTTATGGCCGGGCTCGAGGAGGTTGCCGACGCCGGCACCACCGATGGACCAGTTGACGTGCTTGCCGGAGCCGTTGACGCCCGCGAAGGGCTTCTCAGCGAGGAGGCAGACGAAACCATGCTTGGTGGCGACGCGACGGAGCAGCGTCATCGTGAGCATCTGGTGGTCGTGGGCGACGTTGGCGGATTCGTAGATCGGAGCCACTTCGTACTGGGCCGGAGCGACTTCGTTGTGGCGGGTCTTGATCGGGATACCGAGCTTGAAGCACTCGCGCTCGGTTTCCATCATGCAGGCGAGCACGCGATCAGGGATGGTGCCGAAGTATTGGTCTTCGAACTCCTGACCCTTGGCCGGCTTGGCGCCGAAGAGGGAGCGACCGCAGGTGTAGAGGTCGGGACGAAGATGGAAGAGGCGGGAGTCGATCAGGAAGTACTCCTGCTCAGGGCCGCACGAGGCGGAGATGTAGCCGTGCTTCTTACCGAAGAGGGCGAGGACGCGGGTGGCGGCCTTGTTGACGGCAGCCATCGAACGGAGCAGCGGGGTCTTCTTGTCGAGGGCTTCGCCCTTCCACGACACGAAGGCAGTGGGGATGCAAAGCGTGGAGCCGTTCTCGGTGTCGAAGATGTAAGCCGGGGAGGTAACGTCCCAGGCGGTGTAGCCACGGGCTTCGAAGGTGGAGCGGAGGCCGCCGTTCGGGAAGGAAGAGGCGTCAGGTTCGGCCTGAATCAGCGCCTTGCCGGAGAACTGGGCGAGGGTGCCGTTGCCGTTGGGTTCGAAGAAGGTGTCATGCTTCTCGGCGGTGAAGCCGGTGAGCGGGTAGAACACGTGCGCGTAGTGCGTGGCGCCGCGCTCGAGAGCCCAATCCTTGATGGCGGCGGCGACGACGTCGGCCGCGGCGGCGTCGAGCTTGATGCCGGCTTCGATGCTGGACTTGAGAGACTTGAAGACGTCCTTCGGAAGGCGCTTCTCCATCTTATCGAGGGAGAAGACATTCTGGCCGTAGATCAGATCGATCTTCTCGTTGCGGAAGTCGAAGCTGCCCTGAAGGCGAGGCTGAGAAGCAATCGCCTCGATGGCGTTGCGGCGGGCTGGGTTGGTGCTCATGGATTGGGGGATTGGAAAAGGTGTCTATTAACGAACAATTTCAAAGCACCCACTGTGCCACGGTTCAATAGGTAACCATTCACAGGGGGTTTTGTGCTTTTTTAGACAATTGTGTCTATTTTTAGGCAATCCGAGTCGCTCACTTCCACACATAGGTGGTTCGCAGGAAATAAGCCGTGTCGGTCTTAACCTGGGTCGGCAAAGGCTTAGACCTATAATCATTCGACACCCCCACCCTCAAGGAAAGCGGCCCGGCGTTACGCAGGACGTTGAGGCTCGTCTCATGGCGGACGTAGAAGTCACCGGTCGTCTGAAAGGAAGGCACGAAGCTGAGCGAGGTATCCCACGCGGCCCAGCCCAGCTCACGCGAGTACATCAGGCCGATATCCGCTGAAGGGGCGGCCAAGGTGGGCTCCGTCGCCGAAGCGTATTTTTCATAGCGGTGCGCCAGACCGAGTCGCGCGTCCAGCTTTCCCTTGGCGTCGGCGTGCAAGCGGAAGCCCCAGCCCGCCGCGTTGACGGAAAAGAAATCGATCAACCGGGCCTTGTCGAAGCCGGTGTCACTACGCACGTACCAGAAGACGATATCGGTCGGATTCGTCTCATAGGAAGCCGTGGCGTGCAAGTCGTCGGCGGAAGCGTGATCTCCGGACTCGGCGCGCACGATGCGCACGCCTGCGGTCACGGTATTGGCCTTGGTCACGCCTTTCGCCGTGAAACCGGCGCTGAAGCCGGACCCCATGACGACGCCGTTGCGACCGGAGACATCCACGTCGGCCTGGGTGACCCATTGGCGATGGCTGGCGGTCTCGGCCGGGCGCAACGACGGATCCCGCCAAAGCTCCAACGCCGCGTCCAACGGACTCGTCTCCACCCCGCCCTTCGAGGCGACACGGCCACCGGCTGCGCTGGCCTCGCCGCGCGACACCATGCCGCCGGAGCTGACGAGCACGGCATCCTCCGTCGAGAAGGATTCGACCTGCGCGAGTTGCAGGTGCTGCAGGTTGGCCTCGCCGAGCGCAGGGACACGCATCTCGAGCACGCCCGAGGCGATGCGCTCGATCCGTCCCTTCAGGAAAGTACCATCCTTCATCGTGACGGTGTCCGCCAGGCACGTGGCGGCTAGAAACAGAAGCGTCAAAGCCCTCATGACAGGGTAGACAGTCGGAAGGACGCAGGGTTGCCAACCCTATCGTTTCGGGTCGATGATAAGACCATGGTGCTCGACGCGGTCATACTCGGAGCTGGACCGGCCGGACTGGCCGT
>CAIXQT010000184.1 GCA_903921665.1 uncultured Opitutia bacterium | reverse complement strand
GCTAAAAAGAAGGCTGCTGCTAAGAAGAGCGCCAAGAAGGCCACCAAAGCTAAGAAGAAGTAATTCTTCCTAGTCTTTTCCGTCCCTCGGGGCGGATGGCGCCGGCACTCCCGGTCATAACAAGGACCCTCGCAAGGGGGTCCTTTTCTTTTCCTTAGCATGCCGACCAGCGTATTGGCTTGAAACCGCCCCCCCGGAGGCGGTTTGTTATCTGCCACCTTACCATGAGCTCCCCCGCATCCGGCCGCATCACCATCGCCAACGGCAAACTTACCGTTCCCGACCACCCGATCGTCCCCTTCATCGAAGGCGACGGCACCGGCCCGGACATCTGGCGCGCCTCCGTCCGCGTCCTCGACGCGGCGGTCGCCAAGGCTTACGCCGGCAAGCGCAAGATCGAGTGGCTCGAAGTCCTCGCAGGCGAGAAGGCCTTCAAGGCGACCGGTGATTGGCTGCCTGAGGCGACCCTCACCGCTTTCCGCGACTATCTCGTCGGCATCAAGGGCCCGCTCACCACGCCGACCGGCGGCGGCATCCGCTCGCTCAACGTCGCCCTGCGTCAGCAGCTCGACCTCTACGTCTGCCTCCGTCCCGTGCAGTGGTTCACCGGCGTGCCCTCGCCCGTCAAGAATCCCGGCAAGGTCGACATGGTGATCTTCCGCGAGAACACCGAAGATATCTACGCCGGCATCGACTTCGAAGCCGGTTCCGAGATTGCCCTGAAGACCCTGGAGTTCATCAAGACGAACTTCCCGAAGGAGTTTAAGAAGATCCGCTTCGGCGCCGAACAGCCTGCCACCGTCGGCCTCGGCATCAAGCCGGTCTCCCGTCCGGGTTCCGAGCGCCTCATCCGCTCCGCGATCCAGTACGCCATCGCCAACAAGCGCAAGTCGCTGACCCTCGTCCATAAGGGCAACATCATGAAGTACACCGAAGGCGCCTTCATGAAGTGGGGCTATGACCTCGCCAAGAGCGAGTTCGGCGCCGAGGAGATCGACGGCGGTCCCTGGTGCAAGATCCCCGAAGGCAAGCCTGGCGCCGGCCTGATCATCAAGGATGCGATCGCCGACATCACCCTGCAGCAGATCCTGACCCGTCCGACCGACTTCGACGTCATCGCGACGCTCAACCTCAACGGCGACTACCTTTCCGACGCCCTCGCGGCGCAGGTCGGCGGCATCGGCATCGCGCCCGGCGGTAACATCAATTACCTCACCGGCCACGCGATCTTCGAAGCCACTCACGGCACCGCGCCGAAGTATGCCAACAAGGACGTCGTCAACCCGGGCTCCGTCGTGCTCTCCGGTGAGATGATGCTCCGTTACATGGGTTGGATCGAAGCGGCCGATCTCGTGCTCAAGGGTCTCAACGGCGCCATCGGTGGCGGCCGCGTGACCTACGACTTCGCCCGACAGATGCAGGGCGCGACCGAGATCAAGTGCTCGGAGTTCGGCGACGCGATCATCGCGTCGATGTAATCGTCCCGGATTGTCACATAATCCTCAGCTCGCCGTTGGCGGCCCCTTGGGGCTTGCCAACGGTTTGTTTTTGGGCGGAAATAATGGCCTAAACACCACTCCATGAAGCACGTCCTCACCGCTCTCGCCCTTTCCGTCTTCGTCGCCGGGGTCAACGCCCAGAACCCCGCTCCTGCGCCGGTCGCGGCCTCCACCACCGACCTCTCCCTGCGCGGCAGCGCCTCGTGGAACGGCAAGAACGTCTTCCGTGGCATCGAACGCTCCGACGTCGACGGCCTGTTCCAGACCGCGGTCACTCTGGACTACAGCCTTCCCGGCCTGAACGGCACCTCGGCCTACGCCAACTTCTTCAACGCCGACGCCTTGGAGCGCACTTACACCTTCGGTCTGCGTAAGGATGTCACCTTCGGCGAGATCGACCTCGGCTACCAGCGCCTGACGACCCGTACGGCTCGCACCATCGCCGCCGACGGTTTCACCCAGATCGCCGCCAACTCTGAGATCTACGTCGGGTTCTCTCTGGCGAACCTCTCCCTCAAGCCTTCGGCCTACGTCTATTACAGCACCGATCTCGAGCAGCTGACCATCGAGCTCGCTGGTTCGAAATCCTTCGCCGGCTCCAATATCGGTCTTTCCGGCTTCGATATCGTGACCAAGTTCTACGGCGGTATCAGCGACGCCTCCGCCTCCAGCTTTGCGGCCCGTAATTCCTACGGTTACCTAGGCGCATCCTTGGACCTGACCCGTCAGGTCGGACGGGGTGCGGAACTGGGCGTGGGGGCCAACTGGGCCTATAACACCGACAGCCAGGTCAAGACCGCTGGTTCCGCGGTCTGGGCCCGCGTCTTCGCCAACTTCCGATTCTAACCCCCCATCATATATTAGGGGAGGGCAGGGAGGCGTGGCTTAGGCTACGCCTCCCTTGTTTTTGGCCTATTTCGGGCACACCCCCTCCGGGGTGCATTCGGGTGTTGACGGAGGGGGGTCCTTTCTCATGTTCCCGCTTTCCCTCTTTATGAAGACCACGCTAGCCAAGAACGTGCAGCTCAAGGACAAGACCTGGTACGTCGTTGACGCCAAGGACCAGGTCCTGGGCCGTCTCGCTGTCAAAATCGCCAATATTCTCCGCGGCCGCCACAAGCCCACCTACACCCCCCACGTCGACACCGGCGATTACGTCATCGTGATCAACGCCGACAAGGTCCGCCTGACGGGTTCCAAGGAAGAGGACAAGACGTACATGTTCTACACCGGCTGGGTCGGTACCGCCTACCGCCGCACCGCCGCCGCCATGCGCGAGCGTCGCCCTGAGTTCATGGTCACCCATGCCGTCAAGGGCATGCTCCCCAAGAACCGCCTCGCCAACGCCATGCTCCTCAAGCTGCGCGTCTACGCCGGCGACAAGCATGACCAGGCCGCCAACAACCCTCAGCCTTTCCCCGAGGCTAAGAAGG
>CAIXQT010000183.1 GCA_903921665.1 uncultured Opitutia bacterium | reverse complement strand
TGCGCTGATCGGCTCCGAGCTTGTTGGAGCGATAGACCAGACGGCCGACCGGATCGAGCTTCGCGGCTTCGGCATCGTTCCAGAGGTGAGAGACGTACTTGTAGTTGGACATGTTTGTTACGTGGAAAGGAGGGTGTTGAGTAAGGGGTTTTATGACTTCTTTAAACCATTAAACTTGGCCTGGGCGGCGGCCCAAGCGGCGGTGGAATTGGGTTTGTAAGTCACTACCTCAAAGGAGTTTCGGACGACCTTGCGGAGTTCGTCGAGATTCTTGAGCTCCTTCATGGCGATGGCCTGGACGAGGATGTTGCCCGCCGCCGTGGCTTCGACAGGTCCGGCGATGACCGTACGTCCGGTGGCGTCAGCCGTGGCTTGGTTGAGCAGCGCGTTGCGGCAACCGCCGCCGACGATGTGGAGTCGCTTGAGCTTCCGGCCGGTCAACTTCTCCATGCCGTCCATCTCGACGCGATAAAGGAGCGCGAGCGACTCGAGCACGCAACGGGCGATCTCGCCGTGCGTCTTCGGCACCGGCTGCTTCGTCTCGCGGCAGAAGGCTTGGACCTTGGCGACCATGTCGCCGCGCTTGGCGAAGCGGACGTCATCGGGCCGGATGAAGGAGCGGAGCGAAGGCGCCTTGAGCGCCAGCTTCACGATCTCGCCGTAGTCGGAGACCTCGCCTTTCTCCATCCACTCGCGACGGCACTCCTGGAGGACCCAGAGGCCGACGAGGTTCTTGAGGAAGCGGGAGGTGCCGCCGAAGCCGACTTCGTTCGTATATTTGGCCTTACGCACGGTCTCGTTGACGAGCGGCTTGGGCAGTTCGACGCCAAGGAGCGACCAGGTGCCAGAAGAAAGATAGGCCCAGTCATCGCCCTTGGTGGCGGGCACGGCGGCGACGGCCGCCGCGGTGTCATGGGCGCAGGTCGTGACGACCTCGGCCTTTCCGAGTCCGGTTTCCTTGGCGAGGTAAGGCAGCATCTTGCCAAGCTTGACGCCGGGGGCGACGGGCTTCGGGAAGATATGCTTCGGGATGCCGAGCTTCTTCAGCACCGGCCAGGCCCAGTCGCGCTTGCGCGTGTCCCAGCACTGGCTACCGGAGATCAGCGTCTCCTCGGCGCGGGCCTTGCCCGTGAGCAACCAGGTGATGTAGTCGCCGATGAGCAGGAACTTGTCCGCGAACTGCAACATCTCGGGTCGGCTCTCGGCGTCGTCGAACAGCTGATAAAGCGTATTGATCGAGATGGAGGCGATGCCGGTGCCTTCGAAGATCTCCTTCTGGGAGAACCGGCGCATGGCCAGTTCGTAGGACTTGAAACTACGTTCGTCCCGATAGGTGAAGGGCAGCGAGAGGAGCGGACCGTCTCCCTTGAGGAGGACGTAGTCTACGCCCCAAGAATCGCAGGCGACCGACTTGATGGGGCCGAGCTTGGCGCCTTTGGCGAGACCGATGCGGATCTCTCGGAAGATGCGGATGATGTCCCATCGAAGGGTGCCGTTGGCGGTGATGGCGCCGTTGGAGAACCGGTGGATCTCCTTCATGGTGAACTTACCGGCCTTGAGCTGGCCGAGGATGACGCGGCCGGATTCGGCTCCGAGGTCGATGGCGAGGTAATTGGACATGGTCGAAAGGGGCAGGGGAGGGATGGAAGAGGTCACATGCCGAGCATCTTCTGGCGGTAATGCTCGTCCGGGCGGCCGGCGATACGCTCACACTGCGCGGCGGTCAGGAAGACCGGTCCGCCGAGCGCGGCGGCGCCGATGAAGATTTCGGCGGCTTTCTCCGCCATGAGCAGGGAGCCGAGGACGGCCTTGGGGGACGAACCGACGGCGATGATGCCGTGGTTCTGGAGGAGGATGACCTTGGGGTCGCGGCCGGTGCGCTTGACGAAGGCGACGACTTCACGGCGGATCGCCTGGGAAAGGCCAAGGCCAGGTTCGGCATACGGCACGAAGACCGACTCCACGCCGCACATCACGATCTCATCCGGGCAGGCGCGTTTCTCGGCGAACTCTCTGGCCCGAGGCGAGCACAGGATCTGATTCACCGCGATCGCGTGGACGTGGCCGACGCAACGGACGCCGGGCAGGGTGAGGAGATAAGCGTGGAAGAGGGCCTCGATGGACGGCTTCTTGGAGGCCGGATCGATACGCGCGGCCAGCAAGGCCTGGTCGACTTCGACATCGGTCGCCGAGGTCTTGTCCAACAACGGGAGCAGCCGGTCAAAAGCGCAGCGGGTGACGTCCGTGTCCTTGAGCGTCGCGAGATTGGAACCGGACGCTTTGACCGCGAAGGCGTCGTCGTCGAGTCGCACCGAAGTGTTACCTTCGCCGAGGATGGCCATGCGCAGGCGTTCGGCGCCCAGCTGATGGGAAAGTTCTAGCAAGGACTGGATCGCGTCGGCGGACATACCTCGGTCAGCGAGGGTGCTCAGAGTGCGGTCAGGACACGTTCAGGCAGCAACTTGACCTTGGCCTTCTGGACGGCGGCGGCATCGGCGTCGGTGACCAGGAAAAGGGAGCTGACATCGCGCGTGACGGCACAGGGACCGCCGCGGCCGAGCTTGACCTTGTTCATGCAAATCAGCACTTCGTCGCTGCGACGGATGACTTCGCGTTGCTGATGCGAGATGTCGCGCTGCGAATTCCAGAGTCCGTTTTCGTCGATGCCTTCGGCGCCAAGCAAGGCCACGTCAAAGTTCCATCGGGCGACTTCTTCAAGCGTCCGGTCGCCGGCGACCATCGCGTGGCGGGTCAGGAAAAGTCCGCCGGGGATATAGACCTCGACGCCAGGCAGGCAGGAAATCAGCTGCGCCGTCGGCAGACAAGTCGTCACGATCTGCAGGTCGGGGACGCCGGCGGAGGCGATGGCTTCGGCGGCGAAGAAGATGGTCGAACCCGAGTCGAGGTAGACCGTCATGCCGGCCTTGACGCGCGAGGCGGCCATGTTGCCGATCTTGCGCTTGGCCTCGGCGTCCTCGATCTTGCGATCGTCGAGCGGCGGGAAGTTGCGGTTGAAGTCCGACAGCGCGCCGCCATGGGTACGCGTGATGCGACGCTGGTTCTCGAGTTCGGTCAGGTCGCGACGAGCCGTCGCCTCTGAGACGTTGAACTGTTTGCAGATCTCCAGGACGGGGACGTATCCGACCTTGGAGAGAAGTTTGGCGATGGCTTCGCGGCGGGCTTCGATGATGTGGCGGGCTACTTTCATAAAGTCAGGGTTCTCGGGGTTAGGAGAAGTTTCGTTATGAGCGTTCCCAATCGACCAATCAATAACCCAATTCCATTTGATTGCCTATCCATGATGCATTTCGCACAATATACATTATGTCTAATCTAGTATAGTACAATGATAACAGCCTAATAATGAGATTAAACGCTTTTATCTTGGGATAAATCGTCTGTTTCTTATCTTGTCGCAATACCCGCCATGAACGCCCCTATTCGCTCATATTGCCGTTTCGGGCTGGCTTGGGCGCTGATTTCCGCGGGGTTTGTCGGATGTAGCACGACGACGAAGCCGGAAAAGAAGCCGGGCGTGGTTGAGCCTAAGTTCACGGGTCTGGTCATCGAGCAAGGCCCTGGGTCGCTCGGAGCTGAGCCGCGTAAAGAGCCGGTGACCTGCCTCGTACTTCACCATACCGCAGGCTCCCTGCCCTCCTCCCTGGAGATCCTCCAAGGCAAGGACCCGAAGCATAAGGTCGGCATTCATTATGTCGTCACCGATGAGCCGAAGCCTCGGGTCATCCGGATGGTTCCCGAGAGCATGGCTGCTTACCACGCCGGCAAAAGCGCTTGGGGTAAGCTCAATGGTCTTAACCAACATTCGATCGGCATCGAGATCATCAACTACGATGGCAACGTCTACCCGTATTCGGATGCCCAAGTCGCCATCATCTTCGCTCTTTGCGACGAGATCATCCGTCGTCATGGCATCAAGCCATGGAATGTCCTGGCTCATTCCGATATCGCCGTAGGTCGTAAGGTCGATCCAGGTCTTAAGTTTCCGTGGGCGAAGCTCGCGTCACTGGGTATCGGGGCCTGGCCGCTGCCGGACGAGGTCGCGGATAACCTTTCGAAGAAACCGAATCTTTCGCCGGCCCATGTCCGCGCCTTGTTGATCGCCTATGGCTACCTCCTCGAGCCCGGTGATGTCGGGCTTAAGCTTGGCGTCGAAGCTTTTCAGCGACACTTCCGGACGTCGAAGGTGGATGGCGTAATCGACGCCGGCACGGTCGCCATCCTTGAGTCGCTTGTCCGTCGGTATCAGCCCAAGGCTTACCGCGAGACCCGCTTCAAGCCTTGAGTTGCACGCCGGCGAAACGCAGCACCTTGTTGGCGTACCCACGTAACAGGTCGCGTTCGGGGTAGCCCAGCTTGTCGAGGTAGATGGCGTAGAAGATCATGCCCATCACTCCGGCGATACCCATCGAAACGACCAGGTTGAGCTTGGGGCTGAGATGTCCGTCCAAAACGTTATGCAGGAAGCTATATCCTTTGAAGGCGATGATAGCCAAGATCAGCGAGCCGATGAAGACCTGGATGGCTGGCTTCAAGAGGCTTTCCGTCAGGAATTCCGGTGCATGCTTCTTAAGGTAATGACGCAGGACCAGGTATTGCCACACGGTGGATAAGGCGTTGGCCGCGGCCAGTCCTAAGACTCCCCACCCCATCCAGACGGCTACGAGGGAGCCGACGGCATTAACGAGTAAGGCGTGGATCGCCGCTATGAGCGTGACCTTGGTCTGGCCGGCCACATTGAGCGCGCGGGTGACGATGGAGATCATCGCGTAGAATGGCATGGCGACCGCGAAGACGACCAACAGCTGGCTCGTCGCGAAGCAGTTGCCAGCGTTGAAGCGGCCATACTGGAAGAGCAGCTGAACGATGGGAACGGCCAAGGCCACCAGCCCGAAGGCGGCGCCGACGTTGATGGCTAGGACGAGGCGCATGCCTCGGCCGTAGTTGCGGGCCAGCGCGGGGATATCGCGGCCGGCGAAGGCGGTGGCGAGCGCGGGGAAGATGACGACTGCGATCGAGGCGGAGAACAGTCCGATCGGCAGTTCGACGATGCGATTGGCGATGTAGTAGTACATCAATCCGGAGTCGCTGACGTTATAGGCCATCGCACGTGAAATCAGGACGTTGACCTGCTGGACGCCGGCTCCGAGCGCGGCCGGCAAGAACGCGATGCTCAAGGCCTTCCAGGCGGTCTCATCGGCATGGGTCTGCCGCGGATGCCAGCCTTCTTGACGCAGGCCCCAGAGCGGAATCATCAGCTGGAAGGAGCCACCGACCAAGGCGCCGACGCAGAGCCAGACGGCCTTGCCCATGTCGGTGCCGGCGAGATTATCGCCGAACACGCCCAAACCGACGATCATGCAGAGATTGAGGACCCCGGAGGCGATCTCAGCCAAACCGAAACGGCCGCTCAGGTTGACCGCCGAGGTGAACAGCGCCGCGACGCAGATCAGCGGCATGTAAGGCATGCAGAGGGCGGTCAGGATGGCCGCCGCGCCGTCGGAAGGCCTGACCAACGCCCATAGCAGCGCAGAACCTATGCCGAGCATCGTCAGTCCGAGCATCCACGGGAAGACTTTCCGCAGGACGAAGTTCAGGAAGCCGAAAGCGGCCGGCTTGCCGTCCTTGACCGACTTGTCGGCCAGCGCCGGAACGATGGCGGCGGTCAAGGCGCCTTCGCCCAGCAGACGCCGAAAGAGGTTCGGAATCTGGAAGGCGAAGATGAAAGCCGAGCCAATCGCCGAAGCGCCGAATACTGCCGCGATCAGCTGGTCTCGGAACAGGCCGAGCACACGCGAGACCATCGTCCAGGAGGCGGTCTTCGCCATGGCCTGGTACTGGCGCGTCTGCTCGGTCATGACCTCAGGGCTGGATGGCGCGCATGCCTTCCTCGAGCACCGCGCGGAGCGCCGGAACGAGATCCGTCCGCGGCACCTCGGCTTCGGAACGGTCGGCGAGGCTGCGGACCTTGGCCACGCCCTTGGCGACTTCGCTGCCACCGTACACCAGCGCATACTTCGAACCGGCGACCTCGGCGGCCTGGATGAGCTTGGGGAACTTGCCGTCCTTGAGATTGTATTCCACGCGGAAGCCGGCGCGACGAAGGTTCGCGATATCTTCGAGCGCGGCGTTCCGGGCGTCGTCGCCGAGGATCATGACGTAGAAGTCAGGGCCATCGGCGTAAGCCGGGATGAGCTTCTTGAGCTCGAGGAGGTCGCGCAAAGTGACGTCACCCATGCCGAAACCGACGGCCGGAAGGTCCGGACCGCCGAGCTTCTTGACCAAGGCGTCATAGCGCCCGCCGCCAGCCAGCGCCCGGGCTTCGCCACCGGTTTCAAAGGCTTCAAAGACGAAGCCGGTGTAATAGGCCAAGCCGCGGACGATGGTAAGGTCGATGGCGACGCATTCGCCGAAACCCATGGT
>CAIXQT010000182.1 GCA_903921665.1 uncultured Opitutia bacterium | reverse complement strand
TGCTTGTTCGGTAGCCTTACCCTTGTTCACCGTCCCTTACTTCGGTCTGGCCGGCGCTGGCATCGCGTTCTTCCTCGGTCATGCGATCTACGCACTCGGTCTATTGGCTATTTCGCGGCGTCGTTCTGGCGGCTGGATCGGCCGGCCGGCCTTACAGTCCATTTTGTGGGCTGCGTTGTTCATGGGTTGCACGCAAATTCTCGCGCCGATTTCGTGGCTCATCGTCGCCGCGGTGACCCTTACCTCCGCCCTCGTCTCATGGCGTGTGATTCAATCGGCCTGGACGCCAAAGGAATCCGCCGATCGTTAAACGATGTTCACGCCGATGAAGAGCTCTTCTCTTCCCCAGATCCATCATTGGTGCCCGTGCTCCCAGCTCGGCGGCGTGGAGATGGCTTTGCTTGCGTTCATTCAAGGTGCCCCCGAAATGCGGCACACCATCTTTACGGCGGATCACCAGGGGGCTGCCGTGGCTCGATGGCGCGAGGCGGGCGCGGAGGTCATCGTCGTCGACGGCTGGAGCCGCCCCCTTGGCTTATCTTGGTTGAAGCATTGGCGCATGATATGCCATCGGCAGCACATTTCCCGGATCATCATCTGGACGCCGAGCCGCTTGGCGTTGGTCCTGTCAGCGTTATCTGCGGATACCAAAGCTTTGGTGCACATCGGCACGGCCGGCCGGCCGGACTGGAAGATTCGCCTCGCCCATCGGTTGGCTTGCTTGCTGCTGCCCCAGCGAGTTCGCCCCGTACTTGTGGCCTGTTCCGCGACGGTTCGCCAGGGGCTGGGTGCCCATGCTTGTTGGTCGGCCTACGCGAACACGCACATTCCCAACGCGATCCAGCCGGCGTATCTCCTGTCGCCCGCCGCCCGGCCGGCGCGGGGCGGACCTTGGGGCATGGTCGCGCGTTTAGATACCCTCAAAGACCACGCTACTTTGCTGCGGGCGGTTCCGTTGGTCGCCCGCCGTCATCCGGAGTTTCGCCTGACATTGGTCGGCGATGGTCTGCTTCGCCCTGAATTAGAAGCGTTGATCCGCGAATTGGGTATCGGCGATAAAGTGACGCTCACGGGCACGATCGCCCGGCCTTGGGAATTGATGTCAGGGTGGGGTGGCGCGGTCTTCTCGACCGGCCCCCAGGAAGGCTTCGGGATCGCGGCGGCCGAAGCCATGGCGATGGGGCTGCCCTGCGTATTCACGGACTTACCAGTCATGCGCGAAGTCGGCGGCGACGCCGTCCTTTATGCCCGGCCGGGGTCGCCGGAGTCCTTGGCTGAGCAGATCGACGGGCTCATCGCGGACACCGCTCTCGCTGCCCGCTTAGGTCAGGCCGCCGCCCTCCGAGCGCGCGAGTGTTTTTCGCCGCAGGCTTTCGCCGCGGCCTACCTTCGGGCGTTCGAATTGTCCGCATGAATTTCTCCGTCGTCATCCCGACTTATCGGCGCGCCGCCTCACTTGAGGCGACGCTCGAGAGCATCCTGCGCCAAGGTGACGCCGTGCGTGAGGTGATCGTCGTCAGCCAATCGGAAGATGAGGCGCATGAAGCCGTCGTTCGGATGATGACCGCGCTCGGGCTGGGCTCGAATCAGCTACGCCTGCTCCGGCTCACCGCCCCGTCCTCGACGGCCGCGCGTAATGCGGGCATCGCGGCCGCGACCGGCGACTGGGTCATCTTCAGTGATGACGACGTGATCTGGCCCGACGACTTGATTGTTCGCCTGACCGCCAAGCTTTCGGCGGCGCCAGACATCGCGATGCTGGCCGCTCGCGACCTGAGCCGCGCGGAGGCGCCGCTCTCGACGGCGCAGCGCTGGTTCGGGGCACTCTTCTTGGTCAATACTTGGTCGGCCCTGACGGAGGGGCGAATCCTGCCTTCGATCCAAGGTCGCTATCCGTCGCCTATCCGTGGCGACGTGCCGACCGAGTGGGCGATGGGCTATTGGTTCGCGGTCCGCCGCGATCACCTTGCCGCCCATGGGCTGCGCTTTGACGAACGCATGACGCGCTACGCCTACGCAGAAGATCTCCTGTTCTCGGTCCAGTGTGCCCGCGCCGCCCAGCGGTCCGGCCTTCGCTCGGTGCTGAGCGAGGATATCGCGGTCCGCCATCTGGTGACGGATGAGTGGCGCACCTCGGCCCGCCACGTCGACCTGGCTTTCGCCTGGAATCGACTCTTCATCGCCTCGCAGCTCTATGCCGGCGCGGCCTTCTGGTTCAGGCTCCCGGCGATCGGTTGGTCGATGGTCCATCAGGTCATCAGCCGGCTGATCCGTCGCCGCCGTTGGGC
>CAIXQT010000181.1 GCA_903921665.1 uncultured Opitutia bacterium | reverse complement strand
GGTCACCTGCTTGCGGGCGTTCTGCTCCCGGACGACCGAGAGCGCCTTGACTAGGGTGTCGCGGGTGTGGGGCGGGACCCAGTTGATCGCGATCGGGAAGGCATAGTTCTTTTCCGCGAACTCACGGGCGCCCCAGGCGGACAGTTTGAGGATGCCGGGGCCGCTGAGACCGGCATGGGTGATGAGCACGGGTCCGTCCGTCTTGAGTTTCGTGCCGGGCGCGGTCACCACGGCGTTCTCGACCGAGATACCGGCGAGGTCGGTCAGACGAGGGTCGGTGATGTGGAAGGTGAAAAGCGACGGGACGGGCGGGACGATGGAGTGACCGAAGGATTCGGCGATGGCCAGGCCACCCGAGGCCTTGTTGCCGCCGGTGGCCACGATGACGCGGTCAAACGCTTCGACGGACCCGTTGCCTAGGGTGAGTCGGAAGGCTTCGCCTTCCTTGACGATAGAGCGAACAGGGGTGGAGAGGCGGATGGTGACGCCAGCACGGGCGGCGGCGGACATCAGGCAGTCGACGATCGTCGCGGAGTCATCGGTCGTCGGGAACATGCGGCCGTCTTCTTCGTTCTTCGTGGCCACGCCGCGGGAACCGAACCATTCGATCGTGTCGCGGGGTTGGAAACGGTGGAAGGCCCCCAGGAGTTCGCGTCCGCCTCGTGGGTATTTTTTCACCAGCTCGGCCGGTTCGAAGCAGGAGTGGGTGACGTTGCAGCGACCTCCGCCGGAGATGCGGACCTTAGCGAGCAGGTGAGGGGTGGCTTCGAAGAGGGTGACTGAGCCGGCCTTGCCGAGGGCCTCCGCACACTTGATCGCCGCGAAGAAGCCGGCGGCTCCTCCGCCGAGGACGGCGATGTGGCGGGTGTGGGGCATTGTCGCCCGTATGAAGCATACGGGCGACCGAGTATCGAGTATAGAGTATCGAGTATGGGGGCGTTAGTTGACCGGTTGACCAGTGGGCCAGTTGGCAAGAGTGAGGCGGAGGCGCAAGGGGCTAGGTCAGCACGCGGTGCTGACCCTACCTCGATGCACTGCTGGCGAGCGGGTCATCTTGCATGGCTTGTCCATTCAGTCCTCCACTCAGGCCTCAATTCAGCCCTCGATTCAGTCCTCTATTCTGCCTATCAACCCGCATGCCCCTCATCCGTCTGCTTGCCGTCTGCGGCCTGGCCGCTTCCGCCGTCTTACCTGCCGCCGAAGAGGCGAGGTGGTACAAGGGCAATCTGCACACGCACACATACTGGAGCGATGGGGACGACTTTCCGGAGATGGTCGCCGATTGGTATAAGAGCCGCGGTTACGACTTCTTGGCCTTATCGGATCACAACATCATCGCCGATCACGACAAATGGCTGAAGGTGCATAAGTCCAAGACCGGCGCCGTCGCCCTCGACAAATACCTCTCGCGCTTCGGCAAGGCGTGGGTCGTCGCCCGCGGAGAAGGTGAGCAGAAAGAGGTCCGCCTTCGGACGCTGGCGGAAATCAAACCGAAGCTCGAGGAGTCGGGTCGGTTCCTGCTCATCCCCAGCGAGGAAATCACGGACAAGAACGTGCACGTCAATGCGACGAATATCCGCGAGCTCATCCTGCCGGACAAGTCCCTCGATACCACGACCAGCCCGCAGATCATCAAGGCGCTCCAGCACGCCTTCGATGCCGTGCATGCGCAGAGGGTCCGAACGGGTGTGCCGATGTTCGCGCACCTCAATCACCCGAACTTCAAATGGGCGATCACCGCCGAGGAGCTCATGCAGATCGACCACGAACAGTTCTTCGAGGTCTACAACGGTCATCCCACCGTGAACAATCCCGGAGATGAATTGCATGCCGGCACCGAGCGGGTCTGGGACATCGTCCTCGCCGAGCGCCTCGGACATCTCGGCAAGCCCGTCATGTACGGCCTGGCCACGGATGATTCCCATAACTATCACACCGAGTCACCCAAGGCCAGCCTCTCGGGCCGTGGCTGGGTAATGGTGAAGGCGAAGGAGTTGAGCGCCGATGCGCTGATCGCCGCGATGGAGAAGGGCGATTTCTACGCGTCGACGGGTGTCGCCTTCAAGGCTCTGCAGGTCGGCGCCGGCCGCATCGCGCTTGAGGTCAAGGCCGAGGCCGGCGTCGAGTATGTCATCGAATTCATCGGCACTCGGAGGGGGTATGATCGAAAGACCGTGGCCGTGAAGGCAGCCGACGGGAGCGAACCGCGGGTCACTCGTAAATACAGCGCCGATGTCGGAGCCGTGCTTGCCACTGTCAAAGGACCTAAGGCCGAGTATGTCCTCAAGGGCGACGAACTCTACGTGCGGGCCCGTGTGACGTCCACTAAGCCCATGAAGAGCTCACCGCTTGGGGGCGAGGTTGAGATGGCGTGGACGCAGCCTTTGGTTAGATGACAGATGGCGGAGCGCAGAGGGCAGATAAGGTTAGAGTATCGAGTATGGAGTATGGAGTATCGGGGGGACGCCGATACAGGTGGCGGGTGGCAGCCCCGGGTGGCAGGTGGCGGGATTGTCTGATTCGGGCATCGATTCAGTCATCTGCCTGGTGGGGTTGCTAGGTCGTGACGCGGTCCCGACCCTACCCGTGACAGGTGGAAGCGGTTAGCGGTTGGCGGCTAGGTGTAACGAGCATGGAGCAGGAGGCTTGGTTTCCCTGCTTTGCTGCCACCATGTGGCGGTCTATCCGCCAACCGCTATGACCTTACTTGAGTACCGTCTTGAGGAACGACAGGACTTCGGTGGTCGAAGGGTCGTTGGGGAGGCCGAGGTCGGTGTTGATCTTGCCGTGATTGGTGTCGGCCGCGCCGAAGGCTTTCGCGGAGATGCCCTTGGAGGTCAGCGCGCTTTCAAGGCGTTTGGCCTGGTCGGGCGTCAGCGCCGATGCCTTGTCGTAGAGGATCAGGAAGGGCGGGATGCCTTTGCCGGCGGCGACGTGGGAGGTCGAGGAGTAGTCGGCCCAGGATTCGGGCTTGCCGCCGAAGATCTCGCGATGGCCGTATTTCGGCTCCGGCTTGCCGGCGGCTTTGCGATTAGCGGTGGCCAGATCGATGACCGCCGGGATGTCGAACGTATCGGCGTCGACCGGCACGCAGCCCTTGAACATCGCGAGGGACAGACCTTCGGCCTTCAGCGGACGTTCGTCGATGGCCAGGTAGGCGGCGAGCTGGGCGCCGGAAGAATGGCCCATGATCACGATACGATTCGGGTCGCCGCCGAATTCGGCCGCATGGTCATGCGTCCAGCGAAGGGACTTCGCCACATCGGCGAAGATCTCGTTCATCGGGACGGCTTTCACGTAGCGGTGATTCGTCGAGACGAAGACGTAGCCCAGGTCGGTGAAGAACTTCGGCTTCAGCTGGACGTTGGTCTTCTCGCCGCCTTGCCAGCCGCCGCCGTGGATCCAGAAGATCACCGGGGCGGGCTTGGCGGG
>CAIXQT010000180.1 GCA_903921665.1 uncultured Opitutia bacterium | reverse complement strand
GCGAGGGTCAGTTGAAACCGATGACCGCCATCCGCCAGGATGGCGGTTTTCATTTGCCAGCGTCCCGCAGGCAGGCGCGCCGCGACTTTCTCCGGCCATTCCACGACCACGTTCCAGGGCGACTTCGCCAGGTCCCAGATCAGCAGGTCGTCGAAGGCTTCGGGACGCGTCAGCCGATAGGCGTCGACGTGGAAGACCTGGCGCTTGCCCTCGTAGACGTTGAGGAGGGCAAAGGAGGGGCTGGTGATGTCGCCCGTGACGCCCAGGCCGCGGACCAGGCCGCGCACGAAGGTCGTCTTGCCCGCGCCAAGGTCGCCCTCGAGCGCCAGGACGGTGTCCGGTGGCAGCAGCGCCGCGAACGCCTCGGCCGCCCGCTCGGTCTCTTCGCCCGAACGGGTGACGAGTCCGGCGGTCCAGGTCGCGAGTGCGGCAGGAGAGCCCATGGGCGCAGTCTTTGTCGCGGCGTAAGCGGGGGCAATCCCGAAGCCCGCTCAGGCGGCGGTGCGGTCGCGACGTCCGAACTCCAGCGCGAGACCGCCGGCGATCGCCTGGCAGTAGGCTTGGATGTCGCCAAGGGTGAGTTCGGCGTCGAGACGGTCTTCGAACTTGGAGACCCAGCTCTGGGTCCGATCCATCCGTCGGGCGACGTCCTTCTGGGAAAGTCCTGCGCTCAGGCGCTGGCAGACGAGGTCCGTGATGACTTTGGTCCGCACGCCGGCGGCGCGGACACGCAGAGCAGTCTCGGGTGAGATGATGCCCGCCTTACGGAGGTCTTCCGCGTTCCGGTAACGGGTCATGCGGGGAGGTGTGGGAAGTTTAGACATGAGAAGGGCCGGATTGGATTCGTCTGAGGATTGCTTGGACGGTGCTGAGATCGCGCCTTTGCGATGATTTGTCGCCGATCAGCAGGAGGTGGAGCGTGAGGGAATCATCGTCCGGGTAAGCGTAGAGCCTGGTTTCGCGGAGGTTCCGGCCTTGGCCGCTCTGGTCGATCGCGATGACGCCACGTCCTTCGTGGTGAAGACAGCCGGCGTGGACGAGGGCGTGGTGGCGGGCCTGATTAAGTCGAGGCAGGTAACGGTGGAATAGATTGGCGAGGGCGGCGGCGAGTTCGTCCGGATGCTTCTTTTCGTAAGATTGAGAAGCACGGGTGAATTCAGGAGTCGGCGAGACGTTCCATTCAGGAGTCGGCATGATACATTCCAATTTGGAATACAGTCAAGCATCGGATAGCCTGATCGATGCCTCAACCTAGGGAATCTGACGGCTAGAGTAAGGGATTCCCGCAAACAAAAGACCCGGCCGCTTGGCCGGGTCAGTGAGGCGGGCGGGGGCGCTTACGAGACGATGCCGAGAGGCTTGATGGTCTTCCAGCCGCCGCGGGTGAAGTCGGGGCACTGGATGGGCATGCTGCCGTCCTTCACGGACTTGGCGGAGATCTCGAGGATCGCGGACCAGTCGGCCGCATCGTACACGGTCATGTCCGGGGTGATGCCCTGGCGCACGCAGTCAAGCATGCGGTAGTTCATCACGAAATCCATGCCGCCGTGGCCGCCGACCTTTTTGCCGAGTTCGCCGATCTTCTTGATGAGCGGGTGCTGGTTCTCCTTCATGAACTTGCTGAGCTTCTCCTTCTCGTAGCTCCATTCATGGCTGTTGTGCTTCACCTTGGGGTCGAGGATCGGGTGCTTGTTGTCCGCATCGACGGCGAGGCGGGCGGGGTAGCCGAAGAACGTGGCCTGGGTGCCGCAGAGCGCGTTGATGCGCGAGTAGGGGCGGGGGCTCACGACGTCGTGCTGGATCATGATGGTCCGGCCGAGCTGCGTCTTGATGATCGAGGTGTTCATGTCGCCGCAGACGAACTTCTCGTCCTTGTGCTTACCCTTGTTC
>CAIXQT010000179.1 GCA_903921665.1 uncultured Opitutia bacterium | reverse complement strand
GCGCCGACGCTGAGCGTACGTTCCTTGCCGGCGTAGACGATCGCGTTGGACTTCACGTGACGGACGACGCGCCAGCCGAAGAGCAGGGCGGTCATCTCATCGGCCGTGGGCTGGCGCTTCGTGACGACCTTGAAGTCGCGCGGATTGGCGGGCTTCTGGTCGCGGTCCTGGACGAGCACGCCGCCGATGACGGCGCGGACTTCGCGGAGGGTGTCGGCGCGGAGGCCGACCTTGGCGCGCATGAGGCGAAGGTTCTTCTTCTTGCCGAAGATCGCGAGGGCGTCGGCATCGAACTCCGGCGCGATGATGACCTCGGAGAAGATCTCGGCGATGGCTTCGGCGAGGCCCTTGTCGACGGTGCGGTTGGCGACGATGATGCCGCCGAACGGGGCCTGTTTGTCGGTCTCGAAGGCCTTGTGCCAGGCTTCGAGGAGGGTGTCGGCCGAAGCCACGCCGCAGGGGTTGGTGTGCTTCAGGATGCAGATCGTCGGGCGCTCGAACTCGCCGATGAGGTAGGTCGCGGCGGTGATATCGAGGATGTTGTTATAGCTGAGCTCCTTGCCCTGCAGCTGGTCGAAGGCCTCGTGGAACGAGCCGTAGAGCGCGGCCTGCTGGTGCGGGTTCTCGCCGTAGCGGAGGCGCTGGGCGATCGGCAGGGTCGAGGTGAAGCGCGAAGGCAGGCCGAGGACGTTGCCGAGGCCGGGCTGGGCCTGGGATTCGAGGTAGTTGGCGATCGCGGCGTCGTAGGCCGACGTGCGCTGGAAGACCTTCAGGGCGAGTTCGCGGCGGAGTTCGCCGAGGGTCTCCGGTGCCTTCATCGCAGCGAGCACGCGCTCGTAGTCGGCGGGGTCGGTGACGACGGAGACGGAAGCATGGTTCTTGGCCGCGCTGCGGAGCATCGACGGACCGCCGATGTCGATGTTCTCGATGGCGTCCTCGAACGAGCAGTTCGGCTTCGCGACGGTGGCTTCGAACGGGTAGAGGTTCACGACGACGAGGTCGATGAGCTCGATGCCGTGCTTCTTGGCTTCGTCGAGGTGCTCGTGCGAATCGCGACGGCAGAGGAGACCGCCATGGACCTTCGGGTGCAGGGTCTTTACGCGGCCTTCCATGATCTCGGGGAATCCCGTGTGCTCGCTGACGTCGGTCACCGGCAGACCGGCGTCGCGGAGCATCTTCGAAGTGCCGCCGGTGGAGAGGAGCTTGTAGCCGTGTTCCTTGACGAGGGCCTGGGCGAAGGGCAGGAGGCCGGTTTTGTCGCTGACGGAGAGAAGGGCGATAGGCATGGTGAAAGAAAGGGCTAGGGGTAGGGGGCGGGGGTGGGGTGGTCAAGGAAGGAGGGGCGAATGAGGGGGCACGTGGGCAAGGTGACACGTGGGCACGGCCGTTATGCCTCATCTCTTTCTTATCATGCTTTTGGCATCTCTCCATGTCCCCGTGTCCCCTTGCCAGCATGCCCCCTTGCCTTTCTATCCACCATTGACCCTCCCGCCCTTTTTCCCTCCCTCCTACCAATGTCCACTGCTCTCCTGTTCTCCGGTCAAGGCGCCCAAGTCGTCGGCATGGGCAAGTCCCTGTACGAAGGTTCGGCTTCCGCGAAGGATCTTTACGATCGCGCCGCCAAGGTCCTGCCGTTCGACCTCCGTCAGGCCTGCTTTGAAGGCCCGGCCGAGCTCCTGACCGAGACCCGTGTCTGCCAGCCCGCCCTTTACGTCCAAGGCTACGCCATCGCCCAGATCCTCAAGGAGCGCGGCAAGCTCAACGACCTCAAGGCCTGCCTCGGCCTGTCCCTCGGCGAACTGACCGCCTACGCTTTCGCCGGCGTCTGGGATTTCGAGACTGGCCTCAAGGTCGTCGCCGAGCGCGGCCGCCTAATGCAGCTCGCTTGTGACCAGACCAAAGGTGGCATGGCCGCGGTCATCGGCGGCACGCGCGACGAGATCTTCAAACTCTGCGCCGCGTTTGATATCGACGCCGCGAACTTCAACTGTCCTGGACAGGTCGTGATCTCCGGCGACGCCGAGAAGGTCGCCCAGGCCGTCGCCCGCGCCAAGGAGTTCGGCGCCTTCAAACTCGTGAAGCCTCTCGTCGTCGCTGGTGCCTACCACAGCCGCCTGATGGAGCCCGCTCGCCAAGCCTTCGAGGCCTTCCTGCAGGGCGTCGAATTCAAGCGTCCTCAGGTCACGGTCTACTCGAACACCACCGGCGGCACGCTCGCCGAGCCGGCCGATCTGCGCACCGCGCTGGTTAAGCAGGTGGTCTCCTCGGTCCTCTGGGAAGATGACTGCAAGGCTGCGGCCGACACCGGCATCGCTCAGTTCTACGAATGCGGCCCCGGCGGCGTCCTGGCCGGTATGATGAAGCGCTCCGCACCTACGGCCCCGGTGGCCTCGTTGCACGAGTTCGCCGATATTCCCGCCTAAAACCCCTTCTGTTTGGGGCTAACGCTGGACAAGCGCCCCGTCCGCAGTCCTATTAAGCCCTTTCCCTCTTTACCGTGTCCTTAGACCACATCCGCAACTTCTGCATCATCGCGCACGTCGACCACGGCAAGACGACCCTTTC
>CAIXQT010000178.1 GCA_903921665.1 uncultured Opitutia bacterium | reverse complement strand
TCCTGCGAAGCGCCCCAGCCCGCGCAAGTCCAAGTAATCCGACCATGTCCGCTATCACCGCACAGACGGTCAACGATCTGCGCCAGCGTACCGGCGCGGGTCTGATGGATTGCAAGAAGGCCCTCGTCGAA
Organism: uncultured Opitutia bacterium; assembly: GCA_903921665.1. Lineage (GTDB taxonomy): Bacteria > Verrucomicrobiota > Verrucomicrobiia > Opitutales > UBA953 > UBA953. Next base: position 3,072 of record CAIXQT010000178.1, on the reverse strand, counting down.
GCCAACGGCGACACCGAGAAGGCCGTCGAGATCCTCCGCATCAAGGGCGTCGCCACGCGCAACAAGAAGGCTGACCGTAAGGCCAGCGAGGGCATCCTCGCCGTCCAGGTCTCCGCCGACGGTCGCACCTCGACGCTCCTGGAGCTGAACTGCGAAACCGACTTCGTCGCCAAGAACGAGAACTTCATCGCGCTCGCCAAGGAGCTCGTGGGCCAGGCCGCCGCTTCCGGCGTCGATGGTTTCCTCGATCAGCCTTACCACGCCGACAAGTCCCGCAAGGTGAACGACTACCTGAACGATCAGGTGCTCAAGATCGGCGAGAACCTCAAGGTCTCCCGCGTCCTGAAGTTCGAAGCCACCGGCGTGGGTCGCGTCTCCGCGTACGTCCACACCGGCGCCAAGATCGCCGTCCTCCTCGAACTGGGCCTGAAGTCCCAGGCCGCCGCCGCCAATCCGGAAGTCGCCGAACTGGCCCGCCAGCTCGCGATGCAGGTCGTCGCCAACAACGCCCGTTTCGTCCGCCGCGATGAGGTCTCCCCTGACGTCGTCGCCAAGGAGCGCGAAATCGCCGCCGAGTTCACCAAGTCCGAAGCCGACAAGGCCATCGACGAAGCCAAGCGCGTCGTCGAGGACTACAAGGGACAGCTCGTCGAGCAGAAGGCCGCCAATGACGCCGAAGCCATCGCCGAACTCGAGAAGCGTATCGCCGTCGGCGAGAAGCAGATCGTCGCCGCCGAAGGCCGCAAGAAGGGTCAGCTCTCCAACATGGAGAAGATCATCTCCGGCCGCGTGGATAAGTTCTTCGCCGAATCCTGCCTGCTCGAACAGGCTTACTTCCGCGATCCGGACCAGAAGATCCAGGACCTCATCGCCGCCGCCAAGACCAAGGTCGGCGAAGAAGTCTCGATCGTCCGCTTCACCCGCTTCCAGGTGGGTGAGACCGCCGCCGAGTAAGTTCCGCTGACATCGGCTTAACAAGGCCGGCTGCCGTAAGGTGGCCGGCCTTTTGCTTGGCTTGCTTAGGCGGCCTCGGCGGATAGCATGCCCGCATGCAGTTTCGCGCGGATATCTTCTGGAAGTCGGCTTGCGGCCGCTGTCCGGACTGCGGCGCGAAGATCCGCGGTTCAGCCGACCGCGCGGGTTGGTTGGCGCGACTCTGGGATACGCCGACGCATTGTTCTGGCTGCGGCATGACGCTGCGTCGCAAGGAGGGTTTCTTCCTGGGGGCCATCGTCTGGAACTACGGCCTCACCGCCTTCGGCGTGCTGCCGCTCGTGCTCGTCGCTCAGCGCATGGGCCTTGTCGGTGCGACGGAGCGATCCGTCTCGCGGTCGCCGCGATCTTCCTCGTGCCCCCGCTCATCCACGCGTTCGCCTGGCGTCTGTGGATCGGGACCTACTACGCGTTCCTGCCCGACCAGCTGCCGTCGGGCGGCCGTCGTCTCGACGACTGATCAGGTGCGGCGCGCCGCCATCCGGCGCACCAGCTCGGCCAGGAAGGCCGTGTCGCCTTGGGTCGCCTGGAGGTGTCCGATCGTCTCGGCGGTCAGCGCTTCGATCCGTTGCTTCGTCGCTTCCACGCCGTGCAGGCCGGCGTAGGTGAACTTGCCGTTCTGCGCGTCGGCGCCCACGGGCTTGCCCAGCTGGGCGGCGTCGGCGGTGAGGTCGAGCAGGTCGTCGACGAGCTGGAAGGCGATGCCGGAGGCCCGGCCGGCGCGGCGGAAATGTTCGACGTCGGCGGCGGCGGCGCCGCCGACCAGCGCGCCCATCGCGAACGAGGCGCTGAGCATCGCGGCCGTCTTGCCGAGCAGGATGAACTCCAGGCGATCGTCCGTGGCGCCGGCGGCGAGGCCGCCCATGTCCTCGGTCTGGCCGCCCACGAGCAGCGTGGAGCCCGCCGTCACGGCGAGTTCGCGCACGAGCGCGGTGGCCAGCGCCGGATTCGAGGCGTAGCCGGTGGCGAGGAGTTCGAAGGCCAGCGGCTGCAGGGCGTCGCCGGCGAGCAGGGCGGTCGCCTCATCGAACGCCTTATGGCAGGAAGGACGGCCGCGGCGCAGGTCCGAGTCATCCATGCACGGCAGGTCGTCGTGGATCAGCGAATAGGTATGGATGCACTCCAGCGCCGTCGCGGCATGGGCGGCATCGGCCCGGGCATCGAAGGCCGCGGCCGAAGCGAGGCAGAGCACGGGACGCAGCCGTTTGCCGCCCGCTTCGAGCGAGTAGCGCATCGCGCCGTGGAGGCGGGCAGGGCGGGCGTCGGCGGCCGGCGTGAGTCGGCGCAGCGAGGCTTCCGCCTGTTGGATCAACGCCTCATGCCGTGACTGAAACAGCGAGGCGTCCATCGGTCATTCGATGTCGGCGCCGAGCTTGAAGAACGTCGCCGTGCGGCCGACGCTGCCGATCACTTCGCTTTCGGTGAGCGTGGCGAGCTCCTGGGCCTGTTTGTCCATCTCTTCGCGTTCGGCGGTGAAGCGGACCTTGACTAGGTCGGCGTTACGGAAGGCTTCGGCGAGGAGGTTGGCGATGCCGGCGTTCACGCCGGCCTTGCCGACGAACACCTTCGGATCGAGGGTCTGGGCCAGGCTCCGCAGCTTGCCGCGTTCGGCGCCGGTGAGGCGGGGTTGGTCTTCGGAGCCTGATTCCATGCCGCTATGACGATAGGGCGAGGGAAGGGAGTCAACGGACTAATCGGGCCGCTTCCCGCTTGCCCGTGCCCCGCGGGGGTTTTGAATGCGGCATGCTCCTGCAGAACAACGCCTTCTTCGTCCGTGAACAAGTGGCCGTGCTCCGGTTCGCCGACGCCTATGATCTGCTCCATCCGGTTTCCGGTCAGGCGCTCGGCTTGGCCCAGGAAAAGCCGAAGCTGAAGTGGCTGCGCCTCCTCGTGAAGAAGCAGATGCTCCCGACCGAGATCGTCGTCCTCGAGGCCGACCAGCAGACCGTCGCCCTGCGGCTCGAGAAGGGCTGGTCCTTCCTGACTTCGAAGCTCGCGATTTTCGATGCGCAGGGACGCAAGCTGGGTTCGCTTCGCAACAAGCTCTTCTCGCTGTCGGGCAAGATCCTGCTCGAAGAC
>CAIXQT010000177.1 GCA_903921665.1 uncultured Opitutia bacterium | reverse complement strand
TTCGTGTCGACCTTGACGTAGCCCAAGGTCGCGAGGGCGAGGGTGATCGTGTGGGCGATCGTGAAGGTCGTCACCTGGATCAGGATCGGCTTCCAGGCGCGGCAGAGCAGGAAGAGGCCCAGCACGAAGAGGATATGGTCGAGGCCTTCGGGCAGGATGTGTTCGAAGCCTTGCTTGAGGTAGCTGACGAAAGTCGACCAGGTTCCGGCTTCGGTCGAATGCGTGCCGACGCTGCCGGGGGTCGGGCCCGTCGGGGGTTTGGCGGCGAGGCCGGTCAGGTCGAAGGTGAAGCTCGTCTCGCCGGGGAACATGACCATGAAGCGCGGGTGTTCCTTGCCGTCGACGGAGTTGGTGAAGACCGTGGCGACCTTGTGGCCGGGGAGGGAGCGGACTTTCCAGCCCGTCACGCCGGCAGGGATCTTGGTCTTCCATTTGCCTCTGGCGACCACGGCGTCCGTCAGGGCGAAGAGCGGCTTACCCGTCTCGGCGACGAAGTCCCAGGTGAAGTCGGGCTGGACTCGGCCGATGGGTTCGAGCGTGAATTCGAGGTAGGTGGCGACGAAGGCACGGGTCTTCTTGAGGAGCTCTTCGCGCTGTTCGGCGGTGTAGGTCAGGAACTCCTTCTGCTCCAGGGAGAGGGCCATCTTCGGGCTCTCGCTCCAGTTGCGCGGGTTGATTTCGATGGAAATCTCGGCTTCGCCGCCCGTCTGGAAAGCGCCGCGAACGGGGATGTCGGGGATGGAGTGGGCGCCCAGAACTCCCGAAAAGAGGCACAAAACGACCGAAAGCAAGGGTCGTAGCAGCTGGGCGAGGCGGGGCATGATGAGAAGATGAAAAGGCAGGTTAGGGGTTTCAACCCAGATTGTGGTTTACCCTCTGCAACTTTGGGGGCAAAAAGGTGTTCTCTCCCCGTATACCTATGAAGAACATCCTCAGCATCCTCACCGTTCTTGCTCTCGCTGCCGCCGCTCAGGCTGGTTGCGGCGCCAAGATCTCCTCCAAGGGCACCGTCAAGTCCTACGACGCCGAAAAGAAGGCGCTCGTCGTCACCGTCGCCGGCAAGGACACCTCCTTCACCCTCACCCCTGAGACCGAAGGCGCCGACAAGGCTGCCGACCTCAAGGGAAAGAGCGTCGAAGTGAACGTCGACAAGCACGTGAAGACCAAGGTCCTCTCCGTCGCCGTCGCTGAAGCCGCCGAAGAGCCGAAGAAGGAAGAAAAGAAGAAGAAGGAAAAGAAGGAAAAGAAGGCCTAATCGGCTTTCCCTTCAGGAACCGGGCGACCGGGACCCAACGACCCGCCATGAGAATGGCGGGTTTTTTGTTGGCCGTGGCCGGAGGCCACGGAGGGGGAACTGGTGGCATGGTGAACTGCTGCGAAGCAAAGCGCGGCAGGGGGCCAGAGGAGTGCAAAGGTGCAAATCGGCCTGCGGCCTTTGCAAAGGTGAAAAACGACGCTCAGGGGGAGACCGGAAACCGGATGATTGGCGGGGGAGTGTAAGGTAGGGGCGTGCGGCCCGCGCGCCCGCTGATGACCGGGCCGGTCATCCCTACCTCGAGGCATGGGCCTTGAAATAACAATCTTATGAGTCGGCCTCCCAGTATTAGCGGGATGCATGGATAGGCTGTTTTGCCTATTCGTAAACAAATGGGTGCGGCGGCTTATATTAAAGATACATTTCCTGCCATGAACTACTCATCACTGGTCCCGGTGCTGCAGATAGTAATGATCACGGTGCTGGCGCTGATCGAAGTCGCCCCAGCCCGGACCGGTGACAAGCCGGTGAGTCAAGATCGCCTCGAGCTGAAGGAGATGAAGCTCGGCGCGAAGGTGGTCGAAGCGCCCGGCGAAGGTCGCGCGCCGAAGATCAAACTGCTCGTGTCGAGCCGCTCGCTCGGCGAACACGGGTATTCGTCGAAGTTGCATCTTAATTCGGAATGATCCGCGGAGCGGATCATTCCGAATGGGGGAACTGCTGGCATGGTGAACTGCTGCGAAGCAAAGGCAGGGAGATGCAACGTTGTAGCGAGGGGGTCTGCTGGCACGCTGTCAGGCTGCGAAGCCGAGACATGATGAAGAAATCGACTCAGGTTAATTCCTCTGTGTTGCTTCGCAGCGGTTCACCATGCCAGCAGACCCCCGGTGCTAACCAGCACATGCCGTACCCGCCAAATATCCCGTCGTCCAGGCGTTCTGGAAATTGAAGCCGCCGGTGACGCCGTCGATGTCGAGGACTTCGCCGGCGAAGTGCAGCCCGGTGATTTTGCGGCTTTCCATCGTCTTGAAGTCGACCTCCGACAATTTAACGCCGCCGCAGGTGACGAACTCGTCCTTGAACATGCTCTTGCCGTCGACGTTGAACTCCGCGGCGGTGAGCTGGGTGGCGAGGGTCTGGAGCGCAGGGTTGCTGACGTGCGCCCAAGGCGTGGTAGTCGGGATGCCGGCGGCGATCACGAAGCGTTCCCAGAGGCGCTGGGGCATGGCCACCGGGCTGAAGGTGGTCACCTGCTTGCGGGCGTTCTGCTCCCGGACGACCGAGAGCGCCTTGACTAGGGTGTCGCGGGTGTGGGGCGGGACCCAGTTGATCGCGATCGGGAAGGCATAGTTCTTTTCCGCGAACTCACGGGCGCCCCAGGCGGA
>CAIXQT010000176.1 GCA_903921665.1 uncultured Opitutia bacterium | reverse complement strand
TGCTCTGGTGCTCGCTGACGCTCGCCCTGATGACCCTCCCGGTGGTCATCGTCGCCACCGAGGAAGCCCTCGCGGCGGTCCCGCGCGGCATGCGCGAGGCCTCCTTGGCCACCGGCGCCTCGAAGTGGCAGACGATTCGCGACATCCTCCTGCCGGCCTCCGCTCCGGGTATCCTGACCGGCGTGATCCTCGCCATGGCCCGTGGGGCAGGGGAGGTCGCTCCGCTCATGCTCGTGGGCGTGGTGAAGCTCGCCCCGACGCTGCCTTTCGACGGCACCGCGCCGTTCCTGCACATGGACCGTAAGTTCATGCACCTGGGTTTCCACGTGTACGATCTCGGCTTCCAGTCGCCGGACTCGGATGCCGCTCGCCCGATGGTCTTCGCCACCACCTTGCTGCTCATCGTCCTGGTCGTCTGCCTGAACATCGGCGCGATCTGGATCCGTAATCGTCTCCGCGCTCGCTTCAAGGGAGCCTCCTTCTAAAAACAACCCCACTCATGTCCCAGATCATGAACCCTCCTTCTTCCTCCCGCATCAAGGTCCGCCCCGCCACCGAGCGCGAAGGCCGCAAGGACTACATCAGCATCCGCGACTACGGTTTCTGGTACGGCCAGAAGAAGGCCCTCGAAGGTATCTCGCTCGACATCCCGGAGCGCCAGGTCGTGGCCTTCATCGGCCCGTCCGGTTGCGGCAAGTCCACGCTCTTGCGTAACCTGAACCGCATGAACGACCTCGTGGACGGCATCAGCCACGAGGGCGACATCACCATCAATGGCCGTTCGATCTATGATCCGGGCCTGGAAGTCATCTCCCTGCGCCGTCGCGTCGGCATGGTCTTCCAGAAGTCCAATCCCTTCCCGAAGTCCATCTTCGAGAACGTCGTCTACGCCCTGCGCGTGGTCGGCGTGCGCGACCGCGCCCTCCTCGAGGAAGCCTGCGAGACCTCGCTCCGCAAGGCCGCCCTCTGGGACGAAGTGAAGGATCGCCTCGATGACAGCGCCCTGGGCCTGTCCGGCGGCCAGATGCAGCGTCTTTGTATCGCCCGCGCGATCGCCAACCGTCCGGAGATCCTCCTGATGGACGAGCCTTGCTCGGCGCTCGATCCGATCGCCACCGGCAAGATCGAGGAGCTCATCCACGAACTCAAGGAACAGTTCACGATCGTCATCGTCACTCACTCCATGCAGCAGGCCGCCCGCGTGTCGGACCGCACCGCCTTCTTCTACCTCGGCAAGCAGATCGAATACGATACCACCGAGAAGATCTTCATGAACCCGTCCCAGGCCCAGACCGAGGCCTACATCTCGGGCCGCTTCGGTTGATCCTTTAACATATACCACCATGCAACGCTTCTTCCACGACGAACTCCGCCAGCTCCGCGACGACCTGATCCTGATGGGCGAGCGCTCGCTCGACATGTCTCGCCTCGTGCTCCGCGCGGTCGAGACCGGCGACGATTCCCTGGCTCTGCAGGTCCGCGGCATGGATGACCGTGTCGACGAGCTCGAGAAGCGCGTCGACCGCGAGATCATGCGCTACCTGACGCTCTTCGGTCCGATGGGCAGCGACGTGCGCCTGCTCCTCGCCGCCCGCGATATCGGCCATGACCTCGAGCGCATCGCCGACGAGGCTTCGGTCATCGCCAAGCGCGCGATGGTCATCTCTGAGCGCGGCCCGCTGAAGAATCTCCTCCATGTGCCGGCCGAAGGCATCATCGCCTGCGAGGTCCTGCGACTGGCCTTGGATAGCTTCATCGAAGGCGATATCGCCAAGGCCCGCCTGGTCCTGGAGCGCGACGCCGAAATCGACGCCCTCAACCGCAAGAACTACGAGGAGCTGTTCGGTAAGGCCGGCGATGCCGCCAAGGTGTCCGCCTCGCACGTCGAGCTGATCTTCATCTCCAAGGCCCTGGAGCGCATCGGCGACCACTCCAAGAACATCGCCGAACAGGTCATCTTCCTGCTCTCCGGCGAGGACGTCCGCCACGCCCGCTAAGCTCTCACCACGGAAAGTCCCCCTTGTCGGGGGGCTTTCCTGTGGTATGATGCGGGGATGGAAGTCGCACGTCGTCTCGGTGTCTTGGTCCTCGAATGGGCGTCCCTCGCCTTGGGCGTCTTCGTCGCCAGCCATTTCGGCTATCTGACGTATAAGGACATCGGCACGCTGGCCGTCGTCGCGGTGGTGCTCGGGCTGTTCAATTCGTTCCTGCGTCCCTTCCTCCTGGCGATCTTCATGATCG
>CAIXQT010000175.1 GCA_903921665.1 uncultured Opitutia bacterium | reverse complement strand
CCCGCAGCACCCCCCGGTTTCCGGTCTCCCTTTGAGCCCCTGTGGCCGCAATGACGTATCCTCCTATCCAGATACGTAGATGCTTACTTGCCTTTACGGCCGAACCCCCTTTGTTTCCCCTACCTTATGGCAAGCCACGCTTCCTACACCTTCTCGTCCGAATCGGTCGGCGAGGGCCACCCTGACAAGGTCGCCGACAGCATCTCCGATTCCGTCCTCGACGCCTGCTTCGCGCAGGACCGTTTCTCGCGCGTCGCGTGCGAGACCCTGGTCAAGAGCGACCACGTCGTCATCGCCGGCGAACTCACCACCAAGGCCAAGGTCAACTTCGAGGAAGTCGTCCGCGCCGCGATCCGCGAGATCGGCTACGTGAACGACGACGACGTCTTCCACGCCGACAAGGTCTTCATCACCAACCTGCTCACCAAGCAGTCCCCCGACATCGCCCAGGGCGTCGACGAGCGCAAGGCCGAGGGCAAGAAGCACGCCAAGATGGGTGCCGGCGACCAAGGCATCATGTTCGGTTACGCCACCAACGAGACCCCGGAGCTCATGCCTGCTCCGGTGATGTTCGCCCACCGCCTCAACCGCGAGCTCGCCCGCATCCGCAAGTCCGGCGCCAAGGGCACCGAGTGGATCCGCCCGGATTGCAAATCGCAGGTCGCCGTCCGCTATGAAGACGGCCGCCCGGTCGCCATCGAGAACGTCGTCATCTCCACCCAGCACACCGCCGACGTCTCCCATCGCCAGATCGAGAAGTTCTGCATCGAGCAGGTCATCCGCAAGGTCCTCCCGAAGGCCCTCGTCGGCAAGAAGACCGAATACCTGATCAACCCCACCGGCCGCTTCGTGGTCGGCGGTCCTCAGGGCGATTGCGGCCTCACCGGTCGTAAGATCATCGTCGACTCGTACGGAGGCATGGGCCGCCACGGCGGCGGCGCCTTCTCGGGCAAGGATCCGACCAAGGTCGACCGTTCCGCGGCCTACATGGCCCGCTGGGTCGCCAAGCACATCGTCGCGTCCGGCGCCGCCGAACGCTGCGAACTGCAGGTCGCTTACGCCATCGGCCACCCGGAGCCGACGAGCATCCACCTCGAGACGTTCGGCACGGGTGAGATCCCGGATGCCCAGATCCTCGCGGCCGTGAAGTCGACGTTCCTCTTCAACCCCGCCGAGATCATCCGCCAGCTCGACCTCCGTCGCCCGATCTACCGTGCGTCGACCCACTACGGGCACTTCGGCAAGAAGGGTCTGCCCTGGGAAGTCACCTCCAAGATGGCCGCCTTCCACAAGGCGCTCAGCAAGTAATCTCCACTCCTAAAACTCTATCACCATGGCCAAAAAATTCACTGATTTCAAAGTAGCAGACCTCGGCCTCGCCGAATGGGGCCGCAAGGAACTCCAGGTCGCCGAGCACGAGATGCCCGGCCTCATGGCCCTGCGCGCCAAGTACGGCAAGAAGAAGCCCCTCAAGGGCGTCCGCATCGCCGGCTCCCTGCACATGACCATCCAGACGGCCGTCCTCATCGAGACGCTCGCCGACCTCGGCGCCGACGTGCGCTGGGCCTCGTGCAACATCTTCTCCACGCAGGACCATGCCGCCGCGGCCATCGCCAAGGCCGGCATCCCGGTCTTCGCCTGGAAGGGCGAGAACCTCGTCGAATATTGGGAGTGCACCATGAAGGCGCTCACCTGGCCCAACGGCGACGGCCCTGAGCTGATCGTCGACGACGGCGGCGACGCCACGCTCCTCATCCACAAGGGCTACGAGCTCGAGAACGGCTCGAAGTGGGCTTGGACTTCCTCCGAATCCGAAGAAGAGCAGGTCATCAAGGACCTCCTCAAGAAGGTCGCGAAGCAGAAGCCCGGCCACTGGCATAAGGTCGTGAAGAGCTGGAAGGGCGTCTCGGAAGAGACCACCACCGGCGTCAAGCGCCTCTACCGCATGCTCGAAGAGGGCTCCCTCCTCATCCCGACGGTCAACGTCAACGACACCGCCACGAAGTCGAAGTTCGACAACCTCTACGGTTGCCGCGAATCGCTCGTCGACGGCATCAAGCGCGCGACCGACGTCATGGTCGCGGGCAAGGTCGCCCTCGTCATCGGCTACGGCGACGTCGGCAAGGGCTCGGCCCAGTCCCTCCGCGGCCTCGGCGCCACGGTCCAGATCGCCGAGATCGACCCGATCTGCGCGCTCCAGGCCGCGATGGAAGGCTACCGCGTCGTCACCGTCGAGGACACCCTCGGCAAGGCCGACATCTACGTCACCGCCACCGGCAACAAGGACATCATCACCCTCGAGCACATGCTCAAGATGAAGGACCAGGCGATCGTCTGTAACATCGGCCACTTCGACAACGAAATCCAGGTCGTGCGCCTCAATGGCTGCAAGGCCGCGAAGAAGGACACGATCAAGCCGCAGGTCGACCGCTACACGTTCAAGGACGGTCGCCAGCTCTACATGCTCGCCGAAGGCCGCCTCGTGAACCTCGGCTGCGCCACCGGCCACCCGAGCTACGTGATGTCGACCTCGTTCACCAATCAGGTCCTCGCCCAGCTGCACCTCTGGGAGACTCGCGCGACGGCCAAGCCCGGCGTCGTCGTCCTCCCGAAGCACCTCGACGAAGAGGTCGCCCGCCTCCACCTCGGCAAGCTCGGCGCCAAGCTGACCAAGCTGTCGAAGGATCAGGCCGCCTACATCGGCGTGAAGCAGTCCGGTCCGTTCAAGCCGGATAGCTATCGCTACTAAGCGCGGCGTGAAACGCCGCGAGGGTCACGTGGGCAAGGGGACACGTTGACACGGGGAATATAAGAGGGCGCCTACGGGCGCCCTTTTTGTTTTGGGTAGGGCGGCGATTGCCATCGCCGCCGTTCGAAGCCGCGGATGGCAAGTCCTCGGGGCTTAGCTAGGCCTTTCGATAATATATTTCCGTCCCTACCTAATGGAGGATATCCAGCCGGCCTTACTTCTTCTCCACCAGCCAGCGCATCGCGGCGAGTTCGCCTTCGGACTTCATCATGGCGAGATAATGCGACTGCGTCGCTTGGTCGGCCTGGGCGAAGGCCGGGGTGAAGCGGCTAGTGAGGTCCTTGATTTCGAGCAGTTTCGCGTCGAGCGTCTCGAGCCGTTCGCCGGCCGTCTGCCCGCCGGGGCCGGCCTGGGTCAGGGGATCGAGCTGGTCCAGGAATTTTCGCTCGATGGCGATGCCGGAGAGCTGGTCGATGAGGTAAGGGCCTTGGTCCTGGATCCGTTGGCCGAGCGTGAGCCCGATGATGACCGTCGGCTCCGCGGCGTCGAAGTCGGCCGACCGGACGAACTCCTGCTGCAGGGACAGGAGATTCTTCGATACCTCCATCAGCGGCTGCGCGCGCGGGACCGTCAGGGCGAACATCGCGGCTCCTGCGGCCGCCGTCGGTTCGTAGCCGGCCTCGAGGTAGGCCTGTTCCGAGCCGGCCACGAGGTCCAGCGAGTAATCCGCGAAGAGCGGATTGTCCAACGATTGAACGAGCGCCGCGCCGGCCGCGCCGGCGTCGCCGGTCGCGAAGGCTTGGTGGGCCGCGAGGAAGTCGCCCAAGGAGTTGCCGGGCGCGGCTTCGCGGAAGGCCGCGATCGCGGCCGACTTCTCTTCCGGCGTCTCGCCGCGGAGCGCGAGCTCCAGTTGGGCGGCGGGATTCTTCGGGTCGGCCTTGGCGGCCTCACGGGCGAAGCTGAGGTCATTGAGCAGACGCGAGGCCGCGAGTAGGTTCGTCGTGCTGCGTCCACGGTTCTTCAGGAACGCTTCGACCTCGAGCTGGTTGAGTTGCGGCACCTTGCCGGCGAGCAATTCCTTGATGGTGACCCCGGTGCGCTTGGGCGGACCCTTCAGATGGGGGATGAGGTCGGCCGCCGAGCGCGGCTTGATCGCGGGCGTGACCTGCGTCGCAGCCTCCGCCGGCTTACGCAGCAGCTCCCACTTCTTGCCGCGCACGACCCAGACGCCCGCGGCCACGAGGCCAAGGACGACGGCGATCTGCGCTGAGCGACGGAGGGGCATCGGAGGGAGGTGAGAGTATGGAGTATCGAGTATGGAGTATAGGGAAAAGACAGAGGGGGTATGCTGGCATGGTGAACTGCTGCGAAGCGGAGGGCAGCGACGTGATTGCCATCACGTCCGTTCGCGGACGGACATGCGATAACGCCGTATATAGCTAAGACCCGATGACTCCCCGTCTCCGGCTTCGAACGGCGGCGATGGCAATCGCCGCCCTACCCGAGGCAGCTTCGTTCGCCGCAGGGCGAACCATGGTAGGGGCACGATTCATCGTGCACTCCTCTGCGAAGGGCGCGGCAAAGCCACGCCCCTACCCTCGGCCGCCATGCGGCGGCCCAAACAAAAGGACGGCTCGGAGAGCCGTCCCTACCATCCCCCGATACTCTATACTCGATACTCCATACTCTGAGCGCGGCTTCGCCGCGTCAGATCTTCTCCAGCGACCAAGGCTTGCGGAGTT
>CAIXQT010000174.1 GCA_903921665.1 uncultured Opitutia bacterium | reverse complement strand
TTGCCGAAGTTGCGGTACTTGAGCATCTCCTGCTCGGTCTTCATCGCCAGTTCGCCGACGGTGTTGATGTTGGCGTTGTTGAGGCAGTTGGCGGCGCGGACGGAGAGCTCGATCTCGTTGACCGACATGTTGAGCAGCTTGCGGAGACGGTTGGTCTCTTCGCTGATCTCCTTGTGGCCGGTCTCGAACTCGACGGAGTCGGCGGAGACGGTGTCGAAGACTTCGAGATGGTGACGCAGGATCGCGGAAGACTCCTTGAGGGCTTCGTCCGGGGTGATGCGGCCGTCGGTGGAGACTTCGAGCACGAGCTTGTCGTAGTCGGTCTTGTCGCCGGAGCGGGTGGACTCGACGGAGTACTTCACGAGGGTGACCGGCGAGAAGAGGGAGTCGACGGGGATGGAACCGATGGCCTGCTCGGCCTTCTTGTTCTCTTCGGCGGAAGCCCAGCTGCGGCCCACGGTGACTTCGAGGTCGGCGTAGAAGCGACGCTTGCGGTCGAGGGTGCAGATCACCTGGTCAGGATTGACGAGGGTGACGGTGGCGCCCTTGGTCTCGAACTTGATGTCCGAAGCCTTCACGGGGCCGGTCTTGTTGACGTCGATGGTGCCCTTGAAGGCCTCGCGCTTGTTGGCCTCGGTGCGGATGCGCACCTTCTTGAGGTTGAGGACGATCTCGGTGACGTCTTCGACGACGCCTTCGATCGGCTGGAACTCGTGCTGCACGCCTTCGATCGTCACGGCGGAGATCGCGGCGCCTTCGATGGAGCTCAGGAGGATGCGGCGGAGCGAATTGCCGATGGTGTGCCCGAAGCCCGTCTCGAAGGGCTCGGCGAAATACTTCGCGTAGGTGGGGGTCGCGGAAGACTCCTCTTTCTTGAGGGTCTTGGGGCGTTGGAACTGTCCGAGTCGCTTGGTCATGTCTGTGGGTCCTTGGGTGGTTTGGGCTGTGCTGGGATCAGCGGCTGTAGAATTCGACGATGATCTGAACGTTCACGTCGGAAGGCAGTTCTTCCTTGGCCGGCTCGCGGACGATCTGTCCGTTGAGCTGCTCAGGGAGCACGACGAGCCAAGCGGGAGCGGAACGACCCTGGCCTTCTTCGACGGCACGCGTGGCGAGCTGCTTGGAGGAGGTGCGGTCGCGGACTTCGATCTTCTCGCCGGGCGAGGTGGCGTAGCTGGCTACGTCGACCTTGTGACCGTTGATACGGATGTGACCGTGGGCCACCAGCTGGCGGGCGGCGGCGCGGGAGTTGGCGAAACCAAGGCGGAACACCACGTTGTCGAGACGGGTCTCGAGGATGCGGAGGAAATTGTCGCCGGCGACGCCACCCATGCGCTTGGCGCGCTCGAAGGAGAGGCGGAACTGCTTCTCGGTGAGGCCGTACATCATGCGAAGCTTCTGCTTCTCATTGAGGCCGACGCCGTATTCGGAAACCTTGCGGCGGGTGGTCTTGCCGTGGATACCCGGAGGGTACGGACGACGCTCCTCACCCTTGGAGGTGGGGAAAATATTCTGGCCGAAGCGACGGTTGAGCTTCGTGGTAGGACCGGTGTAACGAGACATGGT
>CAIXQT010000173.1 GCA_903921665.1 uncultured Opitutia bacterium | reverse complement strand
GCCTCGTTCAACGAGCAGGAGCATAACGCCACCGAAGGCCGCGTCGGCATCACGGCTTCGAAGGATCTCTCTGAAAAGACCAAGCTGCTCCTCACTGCCGAAGCCATCCACCGCTTCGACGGCGTCGGCCCGGCCCTCACCGGCCAGGACGTCACCGGCGGAGTGTCCTTCGACCTTCCCGGCACCGCGGTCCGCCCTGACTGCGTCCGCTTCGGCTTCGACGTCGACCACAAGCTCAGCGCTGACACCCTCCTCAACGTTTCCGCCCACGTCTCCACCGTCGGTGAAGCCCACGACGTCTCGGCTGCGATCAGCATCCGTCGCGCCTTCTAAGCGGCGCTCCGCGCCGCGGGGGTCTGCTGGCAGGGTGAACGGCTGCGAAGCATAAGGAACAAGATAGGCCGCCCACCCGGGCGGTTTTTTTGTTTCGGTGATTCATTCTCGGGTGACAGGTGACGGCCGCAGGAGCCAGGAGTTCGGGCTCCGGCCGTTCGGGAACCAGCCGCGGGAACCCGAAGCCGATGGCCGAAGGCTGAAAGGCCGACCCCCGGGTGGCCGATGCCCCGGTGGCCGTCACCCGTCACCTGATGCAATGATATGCCGCAGCATCCTTCCCGGTTTTCGGTCTCCCTTTGAGTAGGTACCTAGGTAGGGCTGACCACCCTTGGTCAGCCGCGGTTGAGCGAGGGCGCTCAACCCTACCTCAAGACAACCGGATGCGATATCATCGCATCCCTACCCGATACAGCACTGTCGTGATGCGGTCCCGACCCTACCCACACAAAAAGGGCGCCGATCGGCGCCCCTTGCTTCTGCTTCGCAGCAGTTCACCCTGCCAGCGGTTCCCCGCCGTCAGGCTTACTTGGCCGGAATCTCATTCAACGTATACCACCCTTCGCTGTGCCAGAGGGTATCGCCGGCCTTCGACTTGATATCGCCGAGGACGAGGTGATGCACGTGGCCGCGGACGAGTCCGTCGACGACGAGGCGCACCTTGAGGCCGTCGGCCGAGACGGTCGCGGACTTCACGGTGGGCTCGGCCTGGTCGACTTCGGGGCTGCCGTAGCTCGACTGGTAGATGTAGGTGAAGGCATCGAGGGCGTAGTTCTTCACGTCGGCGGCCGCGGCGGCGTCCACGGGGTGCGTGAACGTCACCTCGAAGCCGTCGTGGCGGGCGGAGATATCATGCATCTCGAACGGCACCTTGCCCTTGAAGCGCACGCGCTCGAAGGTGAACGGCTTCGAACCGCGCGAACCCCAGCCGCGATTGGAACCGCCGACGAAGAGCGTGCCGTCTTCCTGGTCCATGCGGACCGGGATCAGGCCGGCTTCGAAACCGCCGAGGAAGTGGAACACGGCGCCCTGATAGAGGCCGTTGACGACCTCGAGGTTGGCGCGCTGGACCTGCGAAGCGGTCTGCTCACCGATGAGCATCTGGCTTTCCCAGGGGCCGAACTTGCCCTTGGTCATGTCGCACGCGACGCCGGAGGGCGAGTTACCCACGCGGCCGTGCGGAAGGATGACCGCCGGAGGCACGAACTCGGGGAACTTGAGGCGCTCGGCGAGGATGCGCGAGCCGCTGGCGGGCTCGGGCGGCGCAGGGAAGCTGGCGAGGGCGGCCGACTTGTTACCGGTCGGGTTGCCTTGGAAGGATCCGGCGCGAAGCCACTTCAGCGACGAAGAGCCGTTCCAGACGCCTTGGTTATCGGTGTAGAAGAACTCGCCCTTGTCGTTGGCGCCGATGCCGCCCGGCGAGCGGATGCCGGAGGCGACGGGGATGAACTTGCCGTCGGGCGTGATCTTGGCCGCCCAACCGCGCCAGGGAGCGTGGGCGTGGAAGGAACCCGTCAGACAAAGCACCATCCACACGTCGCCGTTCTTATCGGGCTCGGAGCCGAAGGCGTATTCGTGGTAATCGCCGCTGACGCCCCACTTGGAGGACACCGTGTCGAAGCTGTCCGCGCGGCCGTCACCGTCGCGGTCGGTCAGGCGGGTGAACTCCGGACGCTGCATCGCGTACATCGAGCCTTCTTTCCAGAACATGCCGAGCGGCTCGTGCTGGTTGGAGGCGAACTTGGTCCACTTGATCTTGGAGAGGTCGGCGTCATAGGCGCCTTCGGCCACCCAGATGTCG
>CAIXQT010000172.1 GCA_903921665.1 uncultured Opitutia bacterium | reverse complement strand
GCTCTGCGCCGTGGCCCCAGCTGGGAGCCGGAAGCCCGAGGTTAAGACCTCGGGACGATTTAAGCCCAGAAAAAGCGGGGAATGGAGCCAGCAGTCGGACTTGAACCGACGACCTGCCGCTTACAAGGCGGCTGCTCTACCAACTGAGCTATGCTGGCCAACTTCCCTATTCACAGGGTTGTTCACAGTCCGCCGGTGTCAACCCTTAGGGAAATAAGGCGATTAGGGGTTGAAACTGAGTTCAATTTGCACGCAATTCTACCACCCCCAAGCCTCGTACCTATGCGTATCTCCGTCTCCCTTCTCGTCCTGTGCGCCGCCATCACCGGCTGCAACACCTCGATCGATCCGGCCAATGTCGATTCCATCGTCGTGTCGTCGAACCCGACCGCCGCCGCCATCCGCCTGAATGGCGAACCTGTCGGTCGCACACCTGCCACCATCAAGGTCGACCGCACCAAGAATTATGAACTGCAGGTCGGCAAGGGCGGCTTCCTCACCGAGGTCTCCGAACTGAAACCCCGCCTCATCACGACGAGCGAGGGTATCGAGTTTGGCTTCCCCGCTTCAGTGAATGTCAACCTCACCAAGACTCCCGCCGCCGGCGAAGCTGGCGTGCCCGTTTCCGATAACCCGGAATTCAAGAAGCTTTCGAAAAAGGCCCTCGGCGAAGACGCCGCCGCGAAGGAAGGCCTGAAGGCCGACATCGCCGCCACGAAGGAGGCCGCCACCAAGATCCAGGCCGCCCTCGCCGTCCGCGAAGCCGCCACCAAGGCTCGCCTCGCCGACATCGCCAAGACCATCGCGAACGCCAAAGCCTCCAAGGGCAACGATGGCGCCGCCGAAGCCAAACTGGCCGAAGCCGAACTCGCCCTCAAGCAGGCCACCGCTGAAGCCGCCGCGGCTCGCGCCCTGGCCGAGAAAAATCTGAAGACCGTTGAAGCCCGCCGCGCCGCCCTCGCCGGCGTCGACTCCAAGGTCGCCACCGCGAAGGCCAACGTCGCCATGGCCCAAGTCGCTACGAAGTCCTCCGAAGGACGCGTCGCCCAGCTCGAAAGCTCCTACGCCGCCGAAATCAAGGCCCTCAATTCTTCGCAGGCCAACTCGAACGCCGCCATCAAGGCCCTCAACGCCCGCGCCGACGAACTCGCCCGCGCTGCCAACGCCTCCACCGCCGTCGCGAAGGCAGAAGCCGCTAAGGGCCTCGCCGACCTGCAGAAGGCGCTCGAAGAGCAGAAGGCCGCCGTCGCCGTGGCTAATGAAGCCCTCGCCAAGGCGAAGGCTGACGAAGCTAAGGCCGCGGAAGCCAACAAGGCCGCCACGGACGCCAAGGTCGCCGAAGCCATCAAGAACGCCGAGAAGACCGTCGCTGACGAACGCCTCGCCGCCGAAGCCAAGCTGGCCGACGCCGCCAAGGCTGCCGAAGCCAAGGTCGCCGACGCCAACGCCAAGGCCACTGAAGCCAACATGGCCGCCGACGCCAAGGTCGCCGAAGCCAACAAGGTAGCCGCCGCTGCCAAGGCCCAGGCCGACGCCCTGAAGTATTCCGAATTCAACGCCCGCTACGCCCTGCTCGAAACCAAGCGTCGCGCGAAGGCGATCACGGAGGAAGAATATAAGGCGACCCTCTCCGAGCTCCGCAAGGAACTCGCTCTCTGAGTCGGACTTCTTTCCTCCTCAAAAAGCCCGGCCGCAACGCCGGGCTTTTTTGTTGGAAGGAAAGCCGAGCTCCGCACCTTAACGTGCCTATGTCGGACACTCTCTCCCGCACGCCTCTCTTCGCCCTGCACGTCGAACTCGGCGGCCGCATCGTCCCCTTCGCCGGCTGGGAGATGCCAGTGCAATACACAGGCATCATCGAGGAACACATGGCCGTCCGCAATACGGCCGGGCTCTTCGACGTCTCGCACATGGGCGAAGCCCGCGTCCGCGGCCGTGATGCGGCGAAGTTCCTGGACGGCATCATGACCAACGAGATGGCCACGATCAAGGTGGGCATGGCTCG
>CAIXQT010000171.1 GCA_903921665.1 uncultured Opitutia bacterium | reverse complement strand
TCGTCGAACTCCGCGGCGCCAACGGCCTGTACAACATGCTGGGCAACAACGCGCCCGTCACGCTGAACGACACGACCCTCCAGACGCGTTACGACGGCGACGGCACGGAAGCCTTCCAGCTGCTCAGCGCGCACGCGACGAACAACCTGATCATCGGCTCGCTCGAGCCGGTCACCTCGACGGCGTTCATCGGCAGCCGTAATTCGACGCTCAATAACGGCACGAACAATACCGGTACCGCCGGTCTCAACATCGCCTCGGCCTACAAGACGGTGCTCTTCCAGGACCTCGTCTTCGGCGGCGCCTTAGGTTCTGCTTACCTGACCGTCTCCACCCAGACGGCTTCCAACGGCGCCGGCGGGTACTATGCCCAGTTCCGTAACCTCACGGCGACCCGGAATGCGTACCTCTCGATCAACAACGATACGACGTTGACCGGTACGATGACCGGTACGGGTACGGTCTATAAGCAGGGTGGGGGTTCGTTCTACGTCGGCGGCGACAGCGGCACGACCATGGGCGGCTTCGTCCAGAACGGCGGCATCACCTTCTTCGGCACCCGTCAGGGCCTGCTGATCACGCTCAGCGACACCGCCAAGCTGACCGGCGGCAACATCCTCTCGCAGGGCTACTCGGGCATCCAGTTCAACTCCGCGAACAACGTCCCGACCGGCTGGACCGGCGAGCTCGACATCCGTTCGCGCCTCGGCGCCTTCGGCATCGTCCGTATCGCGGGCGACTTCCCGCTCACGGCCATCAACCTCCGCGTCGGCGGCCTCGGCGGCGCCCAGGACTTCACCAACTTCCTGCTCTCGAACACGGCCAACGCCGCCGGTCTGGCCCGTAATGCCGGCACGATCACGGTCAACCTCAACACCGTCTACACGCAGAACCTCGATCTCTCGAAGATCGGCGACGGCACGGCCTTCCTCGGCAGCACGAACAATGCCGTCGGCCTCCAGGGTACGTATAACGGCTCCTCCCTCGGGGTCGGCGCGGGTAACACCTACCGCCTCGGCGCCGGCGGCGACCGCCTCTACTTCGGCAGCAACGGCAACGCCAACGTCGTCACCGACAAGGACAGCCGCAACCTCGCCAACCTGCTCGTCGGCACGATCTACACCGGCATCAACCAGTACGACAACATCACCGGCGGCTACGGTCGCGGTACGGTCGTCTTCCTGCAGGACCAGAATTACACCGGTTCGACGGTCATCAACGGCAGCTCCGCCCTCGACGTCCGCGGCAAGCTGGCGACGACTTCGGCCGAAGTCTTCGGCGAGCTCCGCCTCGGCGGACTCGGCGGTACGTTCGTCAAGTCCGACAACTCGGGCAACATCGTCGCCGACGCGAACTTCAAGCTGCGTCCGGGTTCGACCCTTCGTTTCGATTATGCGACGGGCATCCTGCCGGTGGCTCAGACCGAAGGCACCGGCGGCCAGGGCCGCTGGGCCGATACCGCCGCGATCAGCCTCGATTCGGCTACGCTCTCGCTCTACGGCAACCGCGATTACGATGTGACCGAAAAGGTGGGCGTCGTCACCGCCTTCGGCGGCAGCACCCTTGAAGTCCGTCGCGACGCCAGCTCGCGCACCGCCACCCTCGAACTCAGCGGCCTCATCCAGGCTACCGACGTCGGCGGCAAAGCCGGCAACAACGCTTTCGTCCGCATCCTGACCACGAATAATCCGTGGGGTCTCCTCGGCGTGGATGAACGCGTCAAGGTTACCGGCGGCGCCGCCGGCATGTCGTCGTACAGCTTCATGTCGTCGACCTCGACGCCGGTCACCATCACCAACGGCATGCTTCCGCCGTGGATCGTCAGCAAGGATGAGATCCAGTTCGTCACTTACGTGCCGGAATTTGGCTTCGTCAACGCCGGCTACGACCGTAACTGGGGCGCCCAGACCTTCTCGGCCGCCGCGGGCTCCACGACGGATCGCGCCAACTTCACTGGCGGCTCGTATGTCATCAACTCCGGCATCACGGTGCAGACCTACGCCATG
>CAIXQT010000170.1 GCA_903921665.1 uncultured Opitutia bacterium | reverse complement strand
TCGGAAACTCCGCCGACGAGCAAGTCGCTGAACATCGCGATGTTTTCTTCAGGCGTACCGCCGCGCAGGTCCGCGACCGTACAGGTCTTGAAACCGAAATCACCGGGCAGCCAGACGGCGTCGACGGAAGCGAGTTCGCCGCAGCCGCGCACCCGGACCTCTCCGGCCGTGGTGATCTCATCCATGCCGCCGCCGGCGCGCGAATGCGTGACGAGGCCGCGCTTCACGCCGAGCTCGCCGAGCGTAGCCGCCAAGGGCTCGACCCAACGTTCGTCATAGACCCCGACGACCATGTGGGCCGGCTGGGCAGGATTGATCAAAGGGCCGAGGACGTTGAAGACCGTCTTCGTACCGCTTTCGGCGATCTTCTTGCGCACGCCGAGGATGGCCTTGAAGGCCGGATGGAAGGCCGGCGCATAGAGGTAGCAGAAGTTCGCCTGAACCAGGCCGCGCAGCAGCTGCGCGTCCGTGGCCTCGAGGGCTACGCCCAGCCCGGCGAGGAAATCCGCGCTGCCGGACTTCGAGGTGATCGAGCGGTTGCCGTGCTTGAGCACCGGCACGCCGGCCGCGGCGACGATCAGCGCGCTCGCCGAGGAGATGTTGAAACTGCCCGAACGGTCGCCGCCGGTCCCGACGATATCGATGCCCTTCGCGGGCCAATCGCCGAAATCGGCGCGCCGGGCGAGCGCCCGATAAGTGCGGGCGAATCCGGTGACCTCGGCGGCGGTCTCGCCCTTCCGCGCGAGCGCCAGCAGGAAGGCTTCCTTGGCCGCGTCCGCGATCTGCGCATCTGCCATCGCCATCGCGGCGGCGGCGGCCTCGTCGGGAGCGAGGTCGCGTCCGGCCGACATCGCGGCGGTCAGGGCTGAAAGGTCCGAGGCCATGCCGGATTAGCCACGTTCAAGGCGGGCGGGACAAGGGCATTTTCGCCACAAGGGGTTTGCAACGGGGGAAAAGCACCCAATGATGCACCCTATGGACGATGGCGACCACCCCCAGGGCGACTTCGACGGTTCCGGCAACGCCTCTTGGGGCGAAGCCGACTGGGCTGGCTATCTGCAGCGTAACGACCTCGAGGTCGGACGCTTCCTTTCCTATTACACGGAAGTCAAGGACCTGCCGGACCGGCTGGACATCAGCGCCCGCCGGATGGGCTGGGAGAACGCCGACTGGGCGCCCGGAGACGGCCCAGAGGAAGTGAACGACGCCGACGACGAAAGTCCGGACCTCCCCTACTGCATCCATCAGCACCCGGTCTACGTGGTGTCCCGCGCCCTCTGCCTGCAGCTCACCCATTCGTTCCATCGCCTGTGCGTCGCCGCCGGACCGCAGATCACCGCCGTCGACTCCGCCAACATCATGCTCTCCTTCTGGGACGCGCAGCATCAGATGATCATGGCGATCAACGCCACCGATACCGGCGACCTGCCGCTGGCCCTCGTGCACATGAAACGCGCGTTGGCGGCGATCAACTACTCGATCGGACTGACCGCCGGCATCCCGAGCGGCGCTCGTTTCTCCGCCGCCGAAGCCGCGCAGGACATCGAAGCGACGCTGTTCGACCTCCGCGAAGTCTGCCTGCGCGTGATGGCCGACTGCCGCTGGGACGGGAAGAAGAAGTAAGGCCTCAGGCCTCGCTCTTCTTGTCCTTCGCCATGAACTCGATCAGGCGGTCGCTGAACTCCTTCGCGGAGTCGTGACCCATGCCGCGGAGC
This sequence comes from uncultured Opitutia bacterium, assembly GCA_903921665.1. GTDB lineage: Bacteria > Verrucomicrobiota > Verrucomicrobiia > Opitutales > UBA953 > UBA953. Next base: position 4,742 of record CAIXQT010000170.1, on the reverse strand, counting down.
GCCTGCACCATCGCGGCGACTTCGACCAGGCGGGCCATGTCGCGACCCGGACGGACCGGGATCGTCATGTGCGGCACCTTGCGGCCGAGGATCTCGAAGGTCTCCACCTCGAGGCCGGACCGTTCCTCGTCCATGCCGGGCTGCCAGAGCACGAACGTGACCACGAGGTCGACGCGTTTCTCGCGCCGGACGGAACGGATGCCGAAGATCGAGGCGACGTTGATGATGCCGATGCCGCGGCACTCCATGTAACCGCGGTTCAGCTCCTTGGAGGTGCCTTGGAGTTCGCGGTCGCCGATGAGGGTGACGATGACGTAGTCATCCGCCACGAGGGAATGGCCACGCTCGATGAGAGCGAGGGCGCACTCGCTCTTGCCGACGCCGGAAGCCCCGCGGAGCAGCACGCCGACGCCCTTGATGTCGACCAAGGTGGCGTGCAGGTTGGTACGCGGAGCAAACTTCTCCTCAAGCAGCACGGTCGCCTCAGCCGAGAAATCCTTGGACTTGAGCTGGGTGCGGATCAGCGGGACGCGATGGCGGTCCGCGATGCGCAGCAGCAGGTCATCGACGGGCAAGCCGCGCGAGACGACCACCGCGGGGATCTGCTTGAAGAAGACATCGTTGAGGAGCTTCTCGCGAAGCGGGGCCGTCTGGTCGGAAAGGTAGGCCATCTCGCCCGCGCCGAAGAGCTGGAGACGCTTGTTGGCGAACTCCTTGAAGTAGCCGGTCACCGCCAAGGCCGGGCGGTTGAGCGACTTCTCGGAGATCATGTTGTCGAGGCCCTGCTCGCCGGCGAGCAGCTCCATCTGGAGCATGTCATTGAAAGATTCGAAGAACTCGCGGACGGAAACGGATTCCGGGCGGGTGTCAGGAGCAGGATCGGACATGGCGTCAGAGTTTGAAGCTTTCGCCCAGGTAGTGGCGACGGCTCTCGGGATTATTGACGATTTCGGAGGGAGTGCCAGACACAAGCACGCGCCCCTGGTGGATCAGATAGGCCCGGTCCACGATCGAAAGGGTTTCCCGGACATTATGGTCGGTGATCAGGATGCCGATGCCGCGGTCCTTGAGCTTGCGGATGATAGCCTGCACCTCGGCGACGGAAATCGGGTCCACCCCGCTGAACGGCTCATCCATCAACAGGAAGCGGGGACTGGTCGCGAGCGCCCGGGCGATCTCCAGGCGACGGCGTTCGCCACCCGAGAGGGTGAACGCAGGCTGACGGGCGAGCTTCTCCAGTCCGAGCTCCGTCAGCTGCTGCGCCGTGCGGTCGCGTCGCTCGCGTTCATTGAGGTCGAGCGTCTCGACCACGGCCATCACGTTCTCCCAGACCGTCAGCTTACGGAAGACAGAGGCTTCCTGAGGCAGGTAGCCGACGCCGTTCCGGGCGCGCTGCCACATTGGCATCCCGGTGACATTGCGACCATCGAGGAAGACCCTGCCGTGCGTGGCGGGAATCAGGCCGACGACCATGTAGAAAGTCGTGGTCTTGCCGGCCCCGTTCGGGCCGAGCAGGCCGACGATCTCGCCTGCCTGCAGGGTCAGGCTGACATCCTGGACGGCGACCTTGGCGTCATAATGCTTGGCCAAGGCCTGCGCCCGGATGACGCCCTTCTCGCTCGTTGCGGCCATGAGAATAGGAGGAAGCGGTCAGCGTCCGTTGTCGAGGTTTTTGACCTCCGGCAAGGTGAAGTCGCGACCAAGGAAGATCTTCGGCCGGACGACCTGTCCGGGGTTGGCCTCATCAGGCGCGGCATCCATCCGCCAGGCCCGTGTCTTCATGTCGTAAGTGACCTCCTTCGCCGGGACGCCTTCGTTGCCGAGCCGATCCACGATCCGCGCGTCGCCCATCAACCGGGCCGTACCCTTCTCCGGCTGCATCTCCAAGGTGCGTCCGCGGGCCGTCGTGCCGGCGGCGACGACGTTCACGTTGCCGCGACCGACCACCTGACGGGCGACCAAGCGGCCTGCCTTGTCCGGCGAAGCCATGCCTTCGAGCAGGTCGCACGTCGCATCGGTGCCGTCCGAATCCATCGCGACGGCGCCGCGAAGGAAGAACTTGGTCAGCGTCGGCGTCGTCAGCACCTCATGGGCGTCGGCGATGAATTCCACTTTCTTGCCGCCCGCGGAAGTCATGAAAAGGTGCGGCCGGGTGGGCCCGGAGCCGCCGGACAAGGTCAGCAGGCGGGGACGACCGGCCAAAGCGTCCCTGACCAGCACTTCCTCGATCTGGACCGCCGGCGTGAGGTCGATGCGCTCGGCGGCGCAACGCAGGCCAGGCTGAACATACCGGACATGACCGGAAAGGATGGCCTTGTTCAGTTCGTACTCGGACTTCTTCTTCGGGACCGGCGTGGCGAAGGCGACCATCTGGTCGGACTCGGTCGTGACCGGGCCGGCCACGTAACGGACCGCGCCGAGCAGCTCGACCTGCATGGCGCCGTCTTCGGTGACGACGACGATCTGGTTGGCTTCCGCCAAGCCCGGAGCGACGCCGACCTCGCCGGACGGGAGACGGATCGCGGCGCGGATACCCGGACCGGAGCGGACCTCGATCCGGTCCTTAAGCGCGTCGGAACGGATGGAGAAACCTGCCGCTTCAAGTCCGCGCTCCTCGCGGATGCGCGGCAATTCTTCCAGGTCCAACGTGCGCTTCACGCGGTCCCAACGGGCCTTGCCGGACTCGAACGCCGAACCCTCCAGCTTGCCTTTCACGGCACCTTCGGCGACCAGCACGCTGCCGCCGTTACGCCCCTCGGTGGCGACCAAGCGGCGGGCGGCCAAGTTCGACTGCGCGCTGACGTAAGAAGCGTTATCCTGGACTTCCACCCGCGAATCGCCGGTGGTCGCATCGCGACGGATCGAAATCAGTTCACCGGCCAAGTCCGCCGGTTCCTGCGACTTGCGACGCAGGCGAAGTTTCACCTGCCGGCCGTCGCCGGCGAAGAGCTGCGTCAGGCCGAGCTTCGGCTGGTGACGTAGACGTTGGGCGGACCCGATGGCTTCGGGTTCCTCGAGTTCGACGTGCCCGATGAGCTCGGCCGAATCATCCTTCGGATCAAACGTCGCGCTGTCTCCGCGCAAGGTCTGCTTGTCGAGCACGCGGACGACGCGTCCGGAGGCGACGACTGAACGGCACTCGGCATCGCCGCCGGGCCCATCGGTGACCAAGCACTCGAGTCTTTCGCAGGTGGTACGTTCGCCGAAACGTTCGGCGACCACCCCGCCCTGGAAAACCATCAGGGTGCCGCCGGCGACGGGCGAAGCATCCATGCGCGGGGCGCGGAGACGGAGGCGACGCGACAAAGGCTTGGCGAGGTCGAGTTCGGCCACGACGTCGGCCAAGATGGCGAAACTATCGCCCTTGGGCGTCGAGCGCCAGCTCCAGCCTTTGCCGGTGAGATTGAAGGCGGGCGAAGAGGAACGCACCAAGCCAGGTCCTTGGGCGGCGCGACGCGCCGGCACCATCGTGCCGTCAGGGCTCGTGAAGACCGCCCAAGGCTTGCCGGCTCGGAACGACCGCACCTGGATCGCTTCCATATCCCAGACGCCGGCCTCGGCGGTCGGACGCATGAACTTGGCCGTAGCCTCCCAAGTCTTCTCGGCCTTCTCGTCTTCGGAAAACCCGGAGAAAGAACCGCCGGCGACCTGCTGAAAAGTGATGTCCTTCTGCTGCGCCATGACTTCCACGGCCAGGAAGAGGCAGAGAAGGAAGGCTCGCATGAGACTATGACACCCAGCGACGAGGGCTAATCAAGCGATTATGCCTTCGGCGCCCGCGGAAACGGCCGATCGGAGACGAAGGCGGGCATTTCGGCGGAAGCCAGGACTTCGCCGACGACGAGCGGATATCCCGCCAAGAATTCGCCGACGGGGAGCATCTTGCCACCCGGACGCTGGAGTTGCGTCACGACCAGCGAGCCCTGGCCGCAGGCGATCTTCACGCCCGAGCGGTCAGCGGAGATGATGGTGCCGGGCGCCAGGGAGACCTCCGACGTGTCGGCCGAGGCCGAGCCGACCTTGATGAGCGCCGAGCGATGCTCGAAGGTGGATCCCGGCCAGCCTTCGACCGCCAGGATGCGGCGGCCAAGGACGACCGCTGGCTGATGGAAATCCAAAGGCGCGTCCGCCCGCGCGAGACGGCGAGCATAGGTGACCTTGCTTTCATCCTGCGGCACGGACACGGAAGTCCCGTTCAGCACCGACGGCAAAGCCGCCGAAGCCAGCTCGCCGGCCACGACGCCTAAGCGAGCGCGCAACGCCGCCCTGCCCTCGCCGGGCAAGACCGTGATCCGGGTCGCGGCATGGATCGGGCCCGCGTCGAGCTTGCGCACGACCTGTTGCAGCGAAACACCCGTCTCCGGCAGCCCCAAGGCCAACGCGCCTTCGACAGGGGTGGCCCCACGGAGTTCGGGCAAGAGCGACCCATGGAAATTGACGAAACCCTGGCGGGTCGCGGCGAGAAAATCCTCCTTGAGCAGCTGGCCGTAGGCCATCACCACGCCGAGGTCAGCCTGCAATGCGACCAGATGGGCCGCATCGGGGGCCTCGAGTTTCTCCGGCTGCAGCAAATTCAGCCCTTCGGCCCGGGCCCAGGCGGCGACGGGATTGGGACGAACCTCCTGTCCGCGGCCGGCCGGACGATCCGGTTGCGAATACACGGCCACCACTTCGACGTCGGGCAAGGCACGGGCCGCGGCGAACGCCGGGAGCGCGATCTCATCCGAGCCTAGCAGGACCAG